>JACXVH010000040.1 GCA_014763515.1 Flavobacteriaceae bacterium | reverse complement strand
AATCTCAATATTCGACCTTCTAATCCCTTAAAAGAGGTTACAGCCAATGTGCTTTTTTTAATATTTAGTGCAAATTCAAAAGCTTCATTAATTGATTTCCCTTCTTGCTCGTTATCAAAATCAAATTTATTTTCGGGATTATAAGGATTAAATCCATTTTTTAAAAGTACAGATAAATTACGGTGAATAGTTTTTAACCATTCAATTCTTTCTTTTTTATCTAAATTTTGCGGAGCATAAATGTTATTTGGAAATCTTTCTAACGGACCATCTTCTATTTTTCTAAAAGAAAAATAGACATACCAACGCTTTGATAAATCTCCATTTGCGTCGTAAATTTTTGGTTCCGAATATCTTTTCTTCTTTTTCAAATCGTGTTCAAAATCGTGTTCAATGTACAAATATTTCAATAAATTAGACATAAAAAATGCGGGATTAAATTGCTCTAATCCCGCATAAAATCTAATTTTACGATTTTTTAAACCTTGTAGCGAAGACGGGAGTTGAACCCGTGACCTCAGGGTTATGAATCCTGCGCTCTAACCAACTGAGCTACCTCGCCGTGATATTTGTTGGTTTTGCATCTCTCAATGCGGGTGCAAATATAAAACTATTTTAATAGACTCCAAATTAATTTTTATAAAAATATTTTAGTTTTTTTTTCTAGCTTTTTTGTTATTTGAATTTTTCTATATATATTTCCATTCTTAAAAATATATTTACATGGAAGTAAAATTAAAATACGAACTAGAATTCCCAATACACGCCTCTCCTTCTCTATTATATCAATATATTTCTACACCCTCGGGTATGTCTGAATGGTTTGCTGATAATGTTAACTCAAGAGGTGAAATCTTTACTTTTATTTGGGACGGTGCAGAAGAAAAAGCAAAATTAATTTCTAAAAGAACAGGAGAACGTGTAAAATTTAGATGGCTTGATGAAGATGGAACAGATACCGAATATTTTTTCGAATTAAAAATATTAGAAGACGAAATAACAAAAGACGTTTCGATAATGGTAGTCGATTTTGCTGAAGAAGACGAAATTGAAGAATCTAAACTATTATGGGAAAATCAAATTTCTGACTTAAAACACGTTTTAGGCTCTGTTTAAACAAAAATTTACAATTATAAAGGTTATATTTGTCCCGATTTTAAAAATCGGGATTTTTTTTATGGTAAATTTTAACGGAAATATTCAAGAAAACAGTACTATTTTAATTGAAAATAATCGTGGATTTCTATTTGGCGATGCTATTTTCGAAACTATTAAAGTTGCTCAAAACAAAATTCTTTTTTCTGAAGATCATTATTTCAGACTAATGTCGGCAATGAGAATTTGCAGAATGGAAATTCCTATGAATTTTACACTTGAATATTTTGAGGAGCAAATTTTAAAATTAACCAATACTAATACAACAAATTCCAATTTCAGAGTGCGCTTTTCTGTTTATAGAAAAGGTGATGGCTTTTACTTACCAAAATCTAAAGATATTGATTTTATAATTACTTATTTATCGCTTGATAGTCATTTATATGAATTAAATAGTGGAAAATATGAAATTGAACTTTATAAAGATGCTCATATAACCAAACAAATTTTCTCTACTTTAAAAAGTAACAATAAAATGATTCAAATTACCGGTAGCATTTTTGCCGATGAGAACGGATATGACAATTGTTTGCTTTTAAACGATGAAAAAAATGTTATTGAAGCATTACAATCAAATATATTTATTCGTTTTGGAAGTGAAATTCAAACACCTTCTTTAAGCGATGGTTGTTTAAATGGCATTATGAGAAAACAAATTATATCGCTTATTAAGAAAAATTCTTCTTTTGAAATTACAGAAAAATCAATTTCTCCTTTTGATCTTCAAAAAGCAGATGAAATCTTCTTAACAAATACTATTAAAGGAATTCAATCGGTAACACAATACAGAAAGAAAAGTTATACTAACGAAGCTGCAACTGCACTAACTGAAATACTTAATAATTCTTTATTTAATTAAGTGTTGGATCTGAAGGAGCATTAGAAAATAAGACATAATCACCTCCTTGTTCTTTCATTTTTTCTTTCCAAAAGTGTTGTACCGATTTAGAAAGCAATTTCTCATTCAAATCGTTTTCAGAAACTATCCAAGTATTTTCTTTTAACTCCTCTTCTAGCTGATTAGGTTCCCAACCGCTATAACCTAAAAAGAAACGGATGTTTTGCTTTGAAATTTGCCCTTCATTAATCAAATTTTTTACAGTTTCAAAATCTCCACCCCAAAAAATACCCGATGCAATTTCTATACTATTAGGAACAATATCAGGAACGTTGTGAATAAAATACAGATTATCTTGTTCTACAGGTCCTCCGTTATACACAGTAAACTTTGCCTCTATTTCTGGAACCAAATCATTTATAGCATAACTTAAAGGTTTATTCAATATAAAACCAACTGAGCCTTCCTGATTATGTTCTGCTAAAAGTATCACGGAACGATTAAAAGAAGTATCTCCAAGTGTTGAAGGTTCTGCTATCAGCAAATGACCTTTCTTTGGTAAAACTGATATCATAAGCACGATTTTTTCTTAAAATTATTAAAAAAAAGAGTTAAAATCAAAAAAAATCGCTTAAAATCAAAAAAAATCCCGGCTAAAAGCCAGGATTTATATTTTCAAAGTAGAAAAATATTATTTATTAACTGCTCCGTCTAATTCAGCACCAGCTTTGAATTTTACTACATTTTTAGCAGCAATTTTGATAGTTTTACCTGTTTGAGGGTTTCTTCCTTCTCTAGCAGCTCTTTTAGAAACTGACCAAGAACCAAAACCTACTAATGATACTCTACCACCTTTTTTTAATGTACCTTCAACATTAGATAAAAATGATTCTAAAGCTAATTTAGCAGCTGCTTTTGTAATTCCAGCAGAAGCTGCCATTGCATCGATTAATTCTGATTTGTTCATAATAAATGTTTTTACAATTTGGTTAAACTTTAATTATAGATACAAATTTAGCCGTATTACCGAATTACACAAGGCTTTACGGCTAATTCTAACGTTTTTGTTAATAACTTAAGCTATTTGTTAATAACATCATTTGTTTTTTATTAAAATACGATGATGTTAGAGTATATAAGGCTTAAAAAGCTTTTGCTTCACTAGAGAAATGAACCCCGTTTAACAACTCATGAGTTTTCATTCTTTTCTTTCCAGGGAACTGTAAACTAAAAATTTCTAAGAACCCGTTTTCGACTGCAATTTTCATTTCTTTTTTAGTAGTAATAACACTTCCAATCTCAAAGTTGTGTTCTTCGCTTATAAATGAAGTTTCATAAAACTTAACATTCCATTCTTGTTCTCCGTCTTTAATAAATGACCAAGCTGCAGGATAAGGACATAATCCTCTAACCAAGTTATAAATTACTTCGCCAGGTTTAGTCCAATCAATTTTGCAATTGTCTTTATTTAGTTTATAAGCTGTCTTTATTTCAGAATTGTCTTTCTGTATTTCAGTACTTACATTTCCCTTCTCAATTAATGCTAAAGTTTCAACAACTGCTTCACTTCCTATACTAATTAATCGATCGTGTAATTCTCCAGCCGTTTCATTATTGCCAATTGGTGTTTCTTTATGCAATATCATTGCTCCAGTGTCAATTTTATCATCGATAAAGAATGTGGTAACACCCGTTTTTTCTTCCCCATTAATAATTGCCCAATTAATTGGTGCCGCTCCCCTATAGTTTGGCAACAAAGAAGCATGTAGATTAAATGTACCAAATTTCGGCATGCGCCAAACTACTTCAGGTAGCATTCTAAAAGCAACAACTACTTGTAAATTTGCTTCGAGACTTTTTAATTCTTCTAAAAACTCTTCCGATTTTAAATTGGTAGGTTGTAAAATTCTTAACCCTTTTTCTAGAGCGTACTTTTTTACTGCACTTTCTTGTAATTTTTGGCCCCTGCCAGCTGGTTTATCTGCAACGGTAACAACACCTACAATTTCGTAACCTTTATTATATATTGCATCGAGAATTCCAACTGCAAAATCTGGAGTTCCCATAAAAATAATCTTTAATTTTTCCATTTATTTAATGTAATATTGATGATTAGCATTTAGGCTAATGATATTTTTTTCTAGTAAGGTTTGAATAGCAAAGATAATTTCTTCTGACGTGAATGCCAATATAGATTCTAATTCTCTTGAATTTAGAGGTGATTTTTTTAAACAAGCTAAAATTTCGGAAACTACATCTTTATTTTCAGCTTTTTTCTTTTTTAAACATGCCGAACACTTCCCACAATCTTCATATATTTCTTCACCAAAATAACGAAGTAACAACTTGTTCTTACATGTTGTTTGATTTTCAATAAATGAAATCATTTCTTTAAATCTATCTTGCTTCGTTGTATTTTGATTTTCTAAATATTTACTAATTCTATTTATGGTTAAATCGTCTTCTCTAACTTCATTAAAAACAATTTTACTATCATTTAAAAGCAACTGTAAATCGATAATTTCTTTTTCATGCAATTCTTGTAAAAGTTTTACAATTTGTTCGATCGAATGATTAGATTTCTTTGCTATTAATTCTAAATTGATGGGCATTTCTTGATCAAAAATACCCGGATAAGTTCTTAAAACAACCGTCAAAATTGGTTCGACATTTGTATTTAAACTGATGTAGCGAATTACTTCTTTACTAGGAATAATAAATTGAACTTTTACTTTTTCAGAACTCACATTTTCCATCGTCAAAATTCCTTGTCTATCTAGAAACTGTAAAGCATTTAATGTTTTTAATACAGGCAACGTATAACTATTACAAAACTTTTGAATCGTAAAATTAAACTGCTGTAAATAACCCTCTCCATAGGCAATTTGGAAATAATTATTGATTTTTTTGTAGACGTCTTTCAAGAAATTTTTTGTCACGATATTTTCTTCAAATAATCGCTTTGCTAATTCTATATCGCATTGAGTTGTCAATAAAATTCCAAATGCTTTTTCTCCATTTCTTCCTGCCCGCCCAACTTCTTGATAATAATTCTCTAAATTTTCAGGAATTTGAAGGTGAATTACTGTCTTTACATCAGGTTTATCTATACCCATTCCAAAAGCATTGGTTGCAACAATAACTTGAACTTTATCTTCCATCCACAACAAGCGATGCTTTTCTTTTTCTTTAAAAGACATGCCTCCGTGGTAAAAAGTTGCTTTAAAACCTAAAGCATTTAATTGATTACACGTATCAACAGTTGCTTTTCGATTTCTAACATAAACAATTGAAGATTGAGGATTTTTAGATAAAATTTGGGCTATTTTAGTCAATTTATCTTCAGTTTCAATAATATGATACGAAAGATTTTCTCTTTCGAACGATTTTTTAAATACCGATAGATTTTGTAATCCTAAATGTTCAATAATATCTTGCTGAACTAAATTTGTAGCCGACCCTGTTAAAGCTAAAAAAGGAATAGTAGGAAAAAACTCTTTTAAAAGTTTTATTTTAAGATAGGCTGGTCTAAAATCGTGTCCCCATTGACTTACACAATGTGCTTCGTCTATAGCAATTAAGTTGATGGGTAATTGTTTTAAACGTTCTATAATCCAATCATGTTGTAAGCGTTCTGGCGATAGATATAAAAATTTATAATTTCCGTATAAACAATTATCAAGCAAATCAGAAATTTCATCAACACTTAAAGCACCAACTAATCCAATAGCTTTTATATCTTTTTTTTGAAGGTTCTCTATTTGGTCTTTAATCAAAGCAATTAATGGCGATATTACTAAAGTAATACCATTTAAAACCAAACCTGGAACTTGATAACAAACGGATTTTCCTCCACCAGTAGGAAGTAATGCAAAAGTATCATTTCCTTCTAAAACCGATTGAATAATTTCTTCTTGCGGTTCGCGAAAGGAATTGTGTTTCCAATATTTTTGAAGGATTTGTAATGCTTCAGACATGAAAATTTTTTTCAAATATAACAAAGACTGTAAAATTTTACAGTCTTTGTTGCAATATTATGCTTCTATCGTCATTGCGAGGAATGAAGCAATCTTGTTGGCTTTTGGTTTATTTGATAACGATAGACACGGAAAACATTTCCGCGCTATCGGTTAATTCTACATAAAGTTTTATAGAATCAAAATAAATTTCTATAAAAACAAAGTCATTTTTGTCTAATTTTAAAGAATCGCTGTTTTTTGAAAAGTAATAACCTCTATAGCGCGGATTTGCAATCCGTGTATAACTTTTAATTTAATAATTCTATTGTAACAACTTCTAAATCATTTTCTAATCCAGCATAGTTTCTAGCAGAGCTAAAATAATAATCTTCAGGATTAGATACAATTTTATCTTTCACAGGATTGTTATGAATATATTCTATTTTTTGCTTTATAAATGAATTACTATAAATTTGTTCAGCATGATAACCATTTTGCCAGACTTTATACTCTTGATTTCGTCTTAAATGTTCACAAGATTTTTTAAAAAATTCTAACATCCATTCTCTTCTACTTTCAGGTTCAATTAAAATTGTTTGAATGATTTTTTTTGCAGTAAATTTCTTAAAATCTCTAATAATATCTGAAAGTACAAAACCATTTGTTCCTTTACAAAGTAAATGAATGTGGCTCGACATAATGCAATAGGCATAAATTTCTGATCCTTTATTTTCTTGACAATATTTTAAGGCTTCAATTATGTTATGCTTTTGATTTAATCGCGTAAAAACATCTACCCAACCTACGGTTGTAATAGTTACAAAATAAGCATCTTCTGTTGTTGTGGCTTTGTATTTTGTTGACATGGCAAATAATTTATTCAAATATAGACAAAGACAACTTATGTTGCAGTTTTTGTTCTTGATTTTACTTATTGGTTCTTAGGCAAGGATTACAAATCCGCGCTATCGGGTACGCTTTATAATTCCAATATTTTTATAAAACTTGAAACGCTTGAGTCATCCGATTTACTTGTCTAATTCGTTAAACACAAACTGA
Source organism: Flavobacteriaceae bacterium (assembly GCA_014763515.1). Lineage (GTDB taxonomy): Bacteria > Bacteroidota > Bacteroidia > Flavobacteriales > Flavobacteriaceae > Flavobacterium. The sequence goes on along the minus strand of JACXVH010000040.1, from coordinate 3,410 downwards.
ACTCTATTCTCAACTGTATCTTTTGGAACCGTTATCAATTCGTAACCAAAATTTCTATAAGTTTCCTCTAAATGTTCATGAATTAAAACTGCTTGTTCATAGCTTTCATAACGCTCAGCATCGCTAACATAGATTTCTTTCCAAGGTGGTAATAAGAAAATTTTTGTATAGCGGTTTTCTTCACAAGCATCGGAAAAAGATTTTGGGTAACTATCGCCTATGTAATGCATATAGGCTAAGACATCAGGAATTCCTCTATCTAAAAACACAATATCGCAAGTTTCTTGCAAAGCTTCTTGATATTGTTTTATTCTACCTTGAAGTAATAACTCGCTAAATAATAGCGGATTTTCTAAAAATAACTGATCGATTCCTTGCTTTTGCGCTTCTTGAATAACTTCTCTAGAAATTTCAGGATAACATACATGTCCATTTTCAACCAAAGCATTTATTAAAGTTGTTTTTCCAGAACTTGGTCCGCCAGCAAGTACAATTAATTTTTTCGTCATATAAAATTCTAAAAAGCAAAAATAGTTTTTTTTGAAAAATATGGTGAACTTTATGAAAATTATTAAGTTTCTAATTATTGATTGTGAACTTAAAAAAGTATATTTGCTTTTTAAATCAATGATTGAAGATGAACAAGAAGACTGAAGAATTCTATATTAGACTGAAAGATGAATTGGCGAACACATCCTTATGGCCAACAGAATATTTGTACAAATTTATTGTACCTTCTGATATACACAAAATAGCACAAGTAGAAGCTGCTTTTAACGATATGGGAGCTGTAATTAATACACAACAATCTAAAACTGGAAAATATACAAGTGTTTCGATAAGTGTAAATATGAAAACACCAGATGAAGTCATTGAAAAATACAAAGAACTATCTGTAATTGAAGGTATAATTTCATTATAACCTATGGAAAATAATTCAACCATATATTTAGAATATAATTCTCAAAGAGGCCCACTTCGTATTCCAGAATATGGAAGGCATTTACATAAACTAATTGACCAAGTAATCGCAATTGAAAACCGAGAAGAGCGCAATAAAGCGGCTCAATACGTTATTTCTGTAATGGGAACTTTAAATCCTCATTTAAGAGATGTAGCCGATTTTCAACACAAACTTTGGGATCAATTATTTATAATGTCTGATTTTAAATTAGATGTAGATTCTCCTTATCCTATACCATCAAGAGAAGTACTTCAATTAAAACCAGAAAAACTAAATTATCCTCAAAATTTCCCCAAATATCGTTTCTATGGTAATAATATTACATACATGATTGATGTTGCTATTAAATGGGAAGATGGGGATTTAAAAAATGCATTAATTCTTGTAATTGCAAATCACATGAAAAAATGCTATTTAAGTTGGAATAAAGAAACTGTTGAAGATGAAGTAATTTTCAATCATTTATTGGAACTTTCTAACGGAAAAATTAATTTATTTAAAACAAATGAAGAGTTGTCTAACACTCAAAATTTGATGAAAGTAAACAAAAAACTTTCCAATAAATCACAATTTAACAACCAAGGAAAGAACAACAATAATAAAAATTCTAAAGCCCAATTTAAAAAGAAAACAATCCAAAAAAACAATAAAAGAAATTAACGTTCATGGGAACATTTAGTATAGAAGGTGGCAAACCATTAAAAGGAGAAATCACTCCACAAGGTGCTAAAAACGAAGCATTACAAATTTTATGTCCGGTTCTATTAACATCGGAAAAAGTCCGCATTACTAATATTCCAGATATTATTGATGTAAACAAACTAATTGCTTTATTGGGCAACTTGGGTGTTAAAATACAAAAAAATGGACCTGGAGATTACACATTTCAAGCTGACGAAGTAAATGTTAATTACTTAAAAACAGAAGCTTTTAAAAAAGAAGGCGGAAGTTTACGCGGCTCTATTATGATTGTTGGTCCACTTTTAGCACGTTTTGGTTGTGGCTATATTCCAAAACCTGGAGGAGATAAAATTGGACGTCGTCGATTAGACACTCACTTTGAAGGTTTTATTAACCTAGGAGCAAAATTTAGATACGAAAGAGAAGACCATTTTTATGGTGTAGAAATTGACGGAAGATTAAAAGGAGCTTACATGTTACTTGACGAAGCTTCAGTTACTGGTACTGCAAATATTGTTATGGCTGCTGTTTTAGCGGAAGGCACTACAACTATTTACAATGCTGCTTGTGAACCTTACTTACAACAGTTGTGTAAAATGCTAAATTCTATGGGGGCCAAAATTCAAGGAATTGGTTCAAATATGTTAATCATTGAAGGAGTTGAATCTTTAGGTGGTTGCGAACATAGAGTTTTACCAGATATGATTGAAATTGGTTCTTGGATAGGTTTAGCTGCTATGACTCGAAGCGAAATCACAATCAAAAATGTGAGCTGGGAAAATTTAGGTCAAATTCCAAATGTATTTAGAAAACTAGGAATTACTTTAGAACGTAAAGGCGATGATATTTACATTCCTGCTCATAAAGATGGCTACCAAATTAAAACCGATATTGACGGTTCTATCTTAACAATAGCTGATGCTCCGTGGCCAGGATTTACTCCCGATTTATTGAGTATCGTTTTAGTAGTAGCAACCCAAGCAAAAGGTGAAGTATTAATTCATCAAAAAATGTTTGAAAGCCGTTTATTCTTTGTGGACAAATTAATTGATATGGGTGCAAAAATTATATTATGTGATCCGCACAGAGCAATTGTTATTGGTCATAACTTTCAATCACAATTAAAAGCTACAACAATGACCTCACCAGATATTCGTGCTGGTATTTCATTATTAATTGCGGCGTTAACTGCTAAAGGAACATCAACCATTCAAAATATCGAACAAATTGATAGAGGTTACGAACGAATAGATGAAAGATTAAGAGCTATTGGTGCTAGTATTGTTAGAGTATAACTCAGTTGGCAGTCACAGTTAACAGTGTTCAAAATATTTAAAAAAAGCTCAGATTTGAAATCTGAGCTTTTTTATTTTTTTGAAAACATTTCCGCTCTTTCAAGAAAATACAGTAAAAAATAACATAAAAATGCCAATTGATACATATAAAAATATCAAATTAAAGACCAACATAATAATTCTATAAATAGCATTTAAACTATCTTTTTTAAAGAAAAAATAAATACTAGAAGTTATTAATAAAACGCAATGAATAATTACTAACAAACCTAGAATTAATCCTATATTAAAATATTCTTCATAAAATTTTGAAAAATAAAGATTAATAAGAAGTAATGTAATAAAAGCTACTAGTGCTAAAATAAAGGTATTATAACATAAACTGTGTAAGTAGAAAAAATAATGGGGTTTTAAAACCCCATTATTTTTTTGTTTAATTTTAAATTTTACACAGTCTTATGAAAAAAGAA
>JACXVH010000359.1 GCA_014763515.1 Flavobacteriaceae bacterium | reverse complement strand
TACATACTTTTGGTGATGCTCATATTTACAACAATCATATTGAGCAATTAGAATTACAACTTTCAAGAGAATGTCGCCCATTACCGACAATGAAATTAAATCCTGAAATAAAAAATATTTTCGATTTTACCTTTGATGATTTCACATTAGAAGGTTACGACCCTCACCCACATATTAAAGGTCAGGTTTCTATTTAATTAACAGAAACCCTAACCACATAACCTTCATACGAACGAACATTAAAAACGGTTCCATCGTTGAAAATTAAATATTGTCCTTTTATTCCAGCTAAAGTTCCTGAATAATTTGGCGTTTTATCTAAGTTAAGACTTGTTACTTTTGTTGGATATTGTTCAACTGGATAATCCAATTTATACAAATGAGGTTCATTTAAAAAATAAGGCTTTACTTCTTCTGGTAAAACAGTTGCTATTTTCAATCGTTCAGCAATTAAATCGGCATGAGAAACATCATTTTTTAACATTTTTTGCCAGCTAGTTTTATCCGTAAAATAATCTTTCAACGCTACTTCTGTAATTCCTGCTAAATATCTATTAGGGACTTCAACAATTGGAATTGCTTGTATTGCGCCTTGATCGATCCATCGAGTAGGAACTTGAGTTTTTCTTGTCACTCCCACTTTCACTTCACTAGATAACGCCAAATACACAATATGTGGTTGCAACTGTACTCTTTTTTCGTATTCTAAATCACGATCTTCTATCTCTAAATGTGCTGTACTTAATTCGGGTTTCATTATCCAATCGCCAACTGCTGGACTACTCATAAAACAATCGTAGCAAAATCCTTGACGGAAAATTTTCTTAGGTTGGCCACAATTCAAACATTGGTAACCTACGAATTCCATGGTCAAATTTTTACCAATAAGCTGATTTACATGTATAAAACTATCTTCAAAAACTAAGTAATACTGAATGGGATTTCCAAATTCTGTTTGCATTTTTTGAAGTGTTCCTTGATAAACCATAATTGATTTTTGCTTTTGATATTTATTAATTTAAAAAAAATGTTATTTTTGGTAAAGTTATCACTACTTTTTTTGATAATCATAATTTGACAGTAAAAATGCCGTTAACTTTTATAAATTCTATAGCTTCTTGGATTTTAAAGAAACGAATTCATCAAATGGAATTGTTTATTAAATATCCACATGATGTACAACAAGAATTAATGTGCAGTCTAATTAAATCGGCTGAAAATACGGTTATTGGCAAGAAATACGATTTTGCGAGTATTAAAAGTTACGAAACTTTTGCTGAAAGAATTCCGATTTCCACTTATGAAGATTTAGAACCTTTAATTGAACAAACTAGAAAAGGAGCGCAAAACGTTTTTTGGAACACTCCTATAAA
>JACXVH010000358.1 GCA_014763515.1 Flavobacteriaceae bacterium | reverse complement strand
AAAAGAAATACTGCTTTTAAAATATTTCTTTTTTGAATGGTTTTGTCTTGTAAAACTTTTTCATTAACCTCTTTAATCATTTTCTTAAAAAAATCATCTTTAGAAGTCTTTTTAAAAGTTGGTCTATTAAGCGTATTCATAAAGTACGTTTAATTATTTACAAAGTATAAAGTTAAAAAAAAAGCATTAATAAAAATATTTTGATAGTTTTTTTATCAAAAACGCAAACTGAAAGTAACATTTCTCGTAAAAAATTAATAAAATCCATCTTGAATATCTTTTTTTTGTAAATTTACATCACAAAAATTTTAGTATAACCGTTTAATTTTACACAAAACTAACCCAAAATTTATAAAAATTATGAAGCATCAAATTATAATTGTTGGAGGAGGAACTGGCGGAATTATGACAGCTGCACAGTTACTTCGAAAAAATAAAAATTTAGACATTGCTATTATTGAACCTTCAGAAAATCATTATTACCAGCCTGCTTGGACATTAGTTGGTGCTGGAACTTTTGATTTTTCCAAAACTAAAAAAGCTACTGCTAGTATTATACCTAAAGGAGTTAAATGGATTAAAGATAAAGTAGTTTCTTTAGAACCAGAAAACAATCAATTAACTACAGAAAATTCAGGAAGTTTAAATTATGATTATTTGGTTTTATCCCCAGGGTTAGTTTATGATTTAGACGGTATTGAAGGTTTACGTGATTCTTTAGGTAAGAATGGCGTTTGTAGTAATTATACCAATCCTAATTACACTTGGGAATGCATTAAAAATTTTAAAGGTGGAAATGCAGTTTTCACACAACCTGTAACACCAATAAAATGTGGTGGAGCTCCTCAAAAAATTGCTTATTTAGCTGCCGATTATTTTAGAAAAAATAAAATTAATGCCGAAGTAGTTTTCGCTACGCCTGGTTCAGTAATTTTTGGAGTTAAAGAATTTGCGAGAACTTTAATGGAAGTAATTTTTAGATACGGAATTCACTTTAAACCGTATTATGCTCCAGTAAAAATTGATGGCGAAAAGAAATTAGTTTATTTTAAAAGTGTAGCTCCCGAAGAAAATCAATGTGTTATTAATGAAGGAAACGTTCTAAACGAAGAATTTCATGGAGAAAGTGAAATCGTAATGCCTTTTGATATTCTTCATTTAGCACCACCACAAATGGCTCCCGATTTTATTAGAAATTCAAGTTTGGCAAATGCTCAAAAATGGTTAGATGTTGATATTACTACTTTACAACATTTAAAATACAGAAATGTCTTTGGTATAGGAGATGTTGCTGCTTTACCTACAGCTAAAACAGGTGCTGCTATTCGTAAACAAGCTCCTGTAGTTGTAGATAATATTCTTACAATGATAAAAGAAAACAAA
>JACXVH010000357.1 GCA_014763515.1 Flavobacteriaceae bacterium | reverse complement strand
TACAATATTATGTTAACTGCTTTCGTTATTACCATAAGGAAATACTATCTTTGAAGTCAATAAATCAATATACAAAATGATAAAAGTATTTAGATTATCTCTTTTTTTACTTTCAGCAGTTCCTGCTGTATCAATTGCACAACAATCAGCAATCTACACTCACGATTTAAAAGAGTTTGAAAAAGCAGAAGCTTTATATAAAGATAAGCAATATCAATCGGCTCAAATTATTTTTGAAAAGGTAAAAACTTTGACGAATAATCAAGAAGTTCAAGCAGATTGTGCATACTATATTGCTAATTGTGCCATTCGATTGAATCAGTTTGGTGCCGATGCTATGATTGAGCGTTTTGTGGAAGATTATCCTACAAGTACAAAACAAAATCAAGCGTATATTGATGTAGCGCATTATTATTTTGGTGAAGGAAATTACCCAAAGGCAATTGAGTGGTTTGATAAAGCCGATACATCAAGTATGTCGAATGCTGAAATGGAACGTTATAACTTTCAAAAAGGGTATGCTTATTTCACAGTAAAAAACAATAAAGAAGCGCAAAAATATTTGAATAAAGTCTTTAATTCTCAAACGTACGGAAGTCAAGCAAAATATTATTTAGGCTACATTTCGTATGAATCTGACGATTACAATAGTGCAAATCAGTACTTCGAACAAGTTAACGATAAAGACAAGTACAAAGAGAAAATGGGCTATTTTCAAGCCGATATGAATTTTAAGCTTGGAAACTTTCAAAAAGCAATCGATTTAGGTTTAGAACAACTACCAAAGTCGAGTGCAGCTGAAAAAAGTGAATTGTCTAAAATTATTGGTGAAAGTTATTTCAACCTAAAACAATACGACAAAGCGCTTCCTTATTTACAAGATTACAGAGGAAAAAAAGGAAAATGGAACAATACCGATTTTTATCAATTAGGTTACACATATTATAAAAACGGAGATTACGAAAATGCCATCAGTCAATTTAATAAAATTATTAACGGACAAGATAGCGTAGCACAAAATGCCTATTATCATTTAGCAGAATGTTATTTAAAAACAGATCGTAAACAAGAAGCGTTAAATGCGTTTAAAACAGCTTCTGAAATGGAATTTGATTTGAAAATTCAAGAAGATGCCTTTTTAAATTATGCAAAATTAAGTTACGAATTAGGTAATCCATATCAATCGGTTCCTGAAGTCTTGAATGCGTATTTGGCAAAATATCCTAATACGCCTTATAAACAAGAAATTAATAATTTATTAATTAGTTCGTACATCACGTCTAAAAATTATACAGAAGCTTTAGCGTTATTAGAAAAAAATAAAACAGCCGAAAATCGTTTGGCGTATCAAAAAGTAGCTTTCTATAGAGGTTTAGAATTGTATAC
>JACXVH010000356.1 GCA_014763515.1 Flavobacteriaceae bacterium | reverse complement strand
TATCCTGGAAGAACGAATAGATGGATGCCAGCTGGCGGAATTGATCAAAATGTAAAATATGCATATCCTGCTTGGGTTGAAGGATCTAAAATGGGAATGGATATGATGAAAAAACACATGGATAAAGACGATGCTGTTCGTTTAATGTATGCTTCAAAATATGCAAGTGTTGCTAATTATTGGAAAAATCGTCAAGGTATGATTGATGCTTTAACGAAGCACAAAACAGCAGAAACAAAATCTAAAAACGAAGCAAAATTTAATAAATGGGCTAACAAGTCTGAAAATAAAGCAACTTTTGGTAACGTTATTGAAGATATTAATGCATATTACAAATTAACAAATGAAAAAGCACGTCATGATAATTATTTGATGACACTTATTCGAACAAGTTCAATGATAATGTTGCCAAGAAGATTAGGACGTCAATTTGTGAATTACGCTAAAACTGAACCTTCAAAAAGAGATGCTTTAAAAGAAGGGTTAAAAGCACAAATTGAAGAAGCTTATGCAGAAATGTATTTGCCAGCTGAAAAAGATATCTTAACAGCTCAATTAGGATTGTATGCAAAAAAAGCGGGTTATAAATTATCGCCAATAATAGAAGAAGAATTAAAAGCTAATAATGGAGACTTTACAAATTATGTAAATGCAATTTTCGAATTAAGTTTATTTGGTTCTAAAGAAAAAGCATTAGCATTTTTAGAATATCCTAATGTGAATTTTATCGAAAACGATCCTATTTATTTATTAACGGATGATTTAATTAAACATTATTCATCAAAATCTGATGAGGTTACAGCGGCTGAGGAAAAATTCCAAAAATCTTACCGTTTATTAGTTGATGGTTTAAGAAAATCTAAATTATCAACAGTATTATATCCAGATGCAAATTCAACATTGCGTTTAACTTATGGGAAAGTAAGAGCTTTACCTGCAGATAAAAGAAATGATGCAAAGATTAATAATTATACTACTATGAAAGGTATGATTGCTAAATACAAACCAAATGATCCTGAGTTTGATATGCCAAAAAGAATGATTGAAATGTACAATAACAAAGATTTCGGTCGTTATGCAGATAAAGCTGGTTACATGCCAGTGAACTTCTTAACAGATAATGATATTACAGGTGGAAATTCTGGTTCTCCTGTTTTAAACGGTAAAGGAGAATTAATTGGTTTAGCATTCGATGGTAATATTGAAGCAATGGCAGGAGATGTTATTTTTGATCACGAATTACAAAGAACAATTAATGTAGATATTCGTTATGTTTTATGGTTAATCGATAAGTTTTCTGGTGCAAAACATATCGTTGATGAAATGACAATTATCGAATAGTTTAAAATAATATAAGAAAATAAAAAAACCGATTAGAATTCTAATCG
>JACXVH010000355.1 GCA_014763515.1 Flavobacteriaceae bacterium | reverse complement strand
TCTTCAAAAAATGATTGACAGAAAGCAAGCAGTAGTTGATCAAACTTCAGGTGGTGTAAAATATTTAATGGATAAAAATAAAGTTACTGTTTTTGAAGGTGTAGGTTCATTTGAAAGTGCTACTTCAGTAAAAGTGACAAAAAAAGACGGAAGTTCAGAAGTAATCGAATCAAAATATATTATCGTTGCTACTGGTTCTAAACCTTCATCTTTACCTTTTATTTCAATTGATAAAGAAAGAATTATTACTTCTACAGAAGCTTTAAAATTACCAGAAGTTCCTAAACACTTAGTAATTATTGGAGGTGGAGTTATTGGTATCGAACTAGGACAAGTATATTTACGTTTAGGAGCTCAAGTTTCAGTTGTAGAATATATGGATAGAATTATTCCTGGAATGGATGGTGCTTTATCAAAAGAATTGACTAAAGTGTTGAAAAAACAAGGAATGAAATTCTATACTTCGCATAAAGTAAAAGAAGTTACTAGAAACGGAAACGCTGTTACGGTAAAAGCTGATGATGCAAAAGGAAACGAAGTAGCATTAGAAGGAGATTACTGTTTAGTTGCTGTTGGACGTCGTCCTTACACAGATGGATTAAATGCTGAAAAAGCAGGAGTTCAAGTAAACGAAAGAGGTCAAGTTGTAGTAAACGATCATTTACAAACAACAGCTTCTAATGTATATGCAATTGGCGATGTTATTCGCGGAGCGATGTTAGCACATAAAGCAGAAGAAGAAGGTGTTTTAGTTGCAGAATATTTAGCTGGACAAAAACCACATATCGATTATAACTTGATTCCTGGAGTTGTTTATACTTGGCCAGAAGTTGCTGCTGTTGGTAAAACAGAAGAGCAATTAAAAGCTGATGGTGTTGCTTATAAAGCAGGAAGTTTCCCTTTCAAAGCTTTAGGAAGAGCTAGAGCAGGTGGTGATACGGATGGTTTTGTAAAAATCTTAGCGGATGCAAAAACAGATGAAGTTTTAGGAGTTCACATGATTGGTGCTCGTTGTGCCGATTTAATCGCAGAAGCAGTAACCGCAATGGAATTCAGAGCAAGTGCAGAAGATATCTCAAGAATGTCTCACGCGCACCCAACGTTTGCAGAAGCTATCAAAGAAGCAGCATTAGCCGCTACTGATAATAGAGCGTTACACGTTTAAAAAAAGTATTTTATATAAGAAGTCCGCTATATGCGGACTTTTTTTATTGTATTTTTGATTTTTCAAATGTGATTTGTGAGAACATCAGTTGTAAAACATATACAAAATCCTAACGATTTTAAAACAAAATTGCTTCATTGGGCTAACCAATTTAGAGAAGTTGTTGTATTAGATTCAAACAATTACGAACAGCAATATTCAAATTATGATTTTGTGGTTGCTGT
>JACXVH010000039.1 GCA_014763515.1 Flavobacteriaceae bacterium | reverse complement strand
GTATATATATTTATAAACATTACTTTGTAAATAGAGAAATTTAAAACTTGTATTTAAAAATAAATGAAAACCTACTCTATTGTCATACAACCAAGCGATTCTGTTATAGCAGAAGTTAAACAAATGAAAGAATTGTTAGCTTCTAAAATTGGTTGGTATAACAGCAAAAATTCTTTAGCACATATTACGGTGAATGAATTTGAACGAAACGAAAGAGAGTTGGAAAACATAAAAACCAAACTAATAGAAATTAGTAAATATTTTAAACCACAAGAAGTTCAGTTTACCAATTTTGATACTTTTCCAAATGGCGCTTTCTTTCTAGCTCCAAATAAAGAAGCAAAACAATATTTGAAACAAATCATGACTTCGGTTCATCAAAAATTTCCTTATCCTGTAAAAATTAAAAGTAACGAACCTCATATTTCGATTGGTAGGAGAATTCAGCCTGAAAAAATTGAAATTGCTAAGAATCTATTTCCTGTAAATCCAAATATTACTTTTAATTGTCATAAAATTGCTTTGCGAGTTTTTAATGACGAAAGAAAACAATTTGATATTATTGATACTTTCCCATTTTTAGCAGAAGCATCTAAAGAATTAATCCAAGGAAGTCTGTTTTAAATTCATTAATTTTACAGTTCATAAAATATAAAAATGAGTACATCTAATACAGAATTCGAATTTCAACCTAATAATACCAACTTACTAGCGACCATTAAAGCGTTTCAAAACAATCAAACTCAAGAAACCTTTATGGCTGTTTTTAACGAATTGCAAGGCAACAATGCTTTTTTATTGATTCCTACGACAGAACCCATTGTTGGAAAAGATAGAAACGAAGAAGGTTGGTCAACTATTGAAAAAGGAACACAAATGTCTTTCACTTCTGTTTTTGAGGTTGATGGTCAAAAAATATTAGGTGCTTTCACTTCGCAACAAACATTGATGAATTGGGCAAACGAAACAAAACCTTTTGCTTCACTTCCTGCAAAAGATGTTTTAGATATTGCTATGCAAAACGGAATTGAAAAAATCGTAATCGATAGCAATCAAGATACAATGTTTGTTTTAGGGAGAAGTATTGCTAAATAATCAATCTTAAAGTAGCGCTTCTATTTATTTTATCAGTTGGAGTCATTTTAAACTTTTTAACGTAAACAACTTCTTTAGGTTGCTCATACTTTTCTAATCCGTCAAAAACTTTAGTATCTAAGATAGATTTTTCATTTCCTTCTACTACTAAAATTACCTTTTCTCCCAATTTATTATCTGGTTTTGAAGCAATAAAATACTTCTCTTTAATCTTATTCGATAATTTTTCTTCTATAACTTCAGGAATAATTTTAACTCCACCAGAATTAATTACATGATCGATTCGTCCTAACCATTTAAATTGATTTTTAGATTTAATTTCAACCAAATCATTAGTTACAATAGCTTCTTCGCTTATTCTTGGCGCTTTTATTACTAAACAATCTTTATCATTTAACGAAATTGAAACACCTTCCATTAATTTAAAATATGGTTTACCAATTTCTTTTGCCGCAATATGCGTAATTGTTTCGGTCATTCCATAAGTTTCGTAAACCTTAGTTGAAGGAAGTTTTTTTAGTTTATTTACCACTTCAGCTGAAGGAGCAACACCACCAATAATTAACTTTTTAATATGTTGTAAATTTTCAAGATTGTTCTCAACTTGTAATGGAACCATAGCGGCAAAATCGTATTCGGTATGTAATTTCCCAAACATTTTCCCAGCAGGATTAACCAAATCGATTTCTAATCCTAGAATTATTGCTCGAACTAACATCATTTTTCCTGCAATATATTTCGTTGGTAAACAATGCAACGCTTTATTTCCTGGATGTAAATCAAAAAAATTACCTGTTGCAATTGCCGAATTTACCATTGCTTGTTTTTGCATTTTTATAAGCTTTGGTTTCCCCGTACTTCCAGAGGTTTCAGTTTCAATAAAATCTTTATTATCCAACCAATCTAATAGGAAATTTCCAATTTGTTTTTCAAAGTCTTCACCTTCTTTTATAAAACTATAAGAAAGCTGAAATAAAGTTTCTGTTGTAGGATGAAATCCATTAATTTTGAATAAGTTATGTATGTTTTTATAATGCGGAATCATAATTTAATTTGTTAGTTTACCAAAAAGTTTTGCTTGCCAATTTTTCCATCCATAAATTTTTGAAAAAATAAAGAACAGTATTGGAAACACTATGAAAATTGGTGTAAAAATTTCAAATCTGGCTGAAGGTTCAGAAACATCTTTAAAAATAGAATGTGTTTGAAAAGCTGTCCAATCTGCAGTTACTAATAAAGCACTTATTAAATTATTTGCCGCATGAAAACCAAGCGCTAATTCAAGACCTTCATCCATTAAAGTTATTATTCCTAAAAATAAGCCTGTTCCAATGTAATAAATCATAATTACCCAACCTACTTTATCTACTTCAGGATTTGCAGCATGCATAATTCCGAATAAAAAAGAAGTCACCAATAAAGGAATCAATCTTGAATTTGTAGCTAAACCAATTCCTTGCATCATGTGCGCTCTGAACAAATATTCTTCAAAACTGGTTTGCATTGGAATAAAAATTATAGCAATTATCAAAAAGATTAAAAACTTATCGAGCTTAAAATTCCATATAAAATTCTCTGGCGTGGTTAAATATGAAATATAAATCATGGTTGCGGTAATAGTTCCCCACAAGAAAAACGAGAGAAAAACGCGTTTCCAGTCAATTTTTGGTCTCGATGTTGTTAATGCGGTAATGGGAATTCGCTGAATAAATTTGGTCCATATTAACACAATAAATAATCCAATTGCAAGTGGACCAACCATAATTAGAAAAGTTCCATTTACTCCTAACATATTAATAGATTGATGAATAACTTCATTAGTATCCATATCCATAGATGCTACATAATTCCAAGCCATTAAGGCTAAAAAACAAAACGGAACTATAAAATAAAGAAATAACTCGGGCTTAAACTTTTTAATTTGTTCAATATACATTTCAAATAAAATTTCTACTAATGTAGTATTTTTTAAATTTGTATAAAAATTAAATATGATAACTATTTACCATAATCCAAGATGTACCAAATCAAGAGAGGGTTTAAGCTTTGTTGAAAATTTAAATGAAGAAATTGTGATACGTAAATATCTTGATGAACCCTTTACTAAAGCAGAACTAAAAGATGTTTTAAAAAAACTGAATTATAAACCTATTGACTTAGTAAGAACAAAAGAAAAGGAATGGACCGAAAATTATAAAGGAAAAGAATTAAGTGATGAAGAACTAATTGATGTTTTACTTGAGCATCCTAAACTAATTGAAAGACCTATTGTTGTAAAAGAAAACAAGGCTGTAGTGGCTCGACCAAAAGAATTAATTGATAAAATTCTAAAATAACGAAAATGTTATAAAAATTACATATTTTTTATTTTAACAAACATTTGTGATTTTAAGCTTAAACCAAGCGGTATTTTTGCAGTCATAGATTGAAAAAATTGTTATGAACAAAATCACCAAGCTAACTGCTTTTTTATTTTTACTATTTACAAGTCAAATTTTTGCTCAGTATAAAACTGATGTAAAGAAAATTAAAATTACGGGGACTATTTTAGAAAAAAGTACCAATTTACCTTTAGAGTATGCTACAATTGTCTTTGAAGATGCTAAAACCAAACAACTTACAGGAGGTGTTACCGATTTTGATGGGAAATTCAATTTTGAAGTACCAAGCGGTATTTACAACATTCGTTTTGAATTCATTTCATTTAAAACAATTGAACTAAAAAATCAAAATTTAAAAGACAATAAAGATTTTGGAACTGTTTACTTAGAAGCAGATGTTTCTCAGCTTGCTGGTGTTGAATTAGTAGCGGAAAAACCAACAGTAGAAATTAAATTAGATAAACGTGTTTACAATGTAAGCAAAGATATGACGGTTAAAGGTGGTACTGCTGGTGACGTTTTAAACAACGTACCTTCTGTTACTGTTGATACTGATGGAACAATCGCTTTGAGAGGAAACGAAAATGTTACTATTTTAATTGATGGAAAACCTTCTGGTTTAGCAGGAATTAATGTTAGTGATGTTATAAAAATGCTTCCGGCTGATGCTATTGAAAAAGTAGAAGTTATTACAAATCCATCTGCAAGATATAACTCTGAAGGTAGTGGTGGAATTATCAATATTGTTCTTAAAAAAGGAAAAACTAATGGTTTAAATGGTTCAGTTGTATTATCAGCGGGTACACCAGAAACTTATATAGGAAGCACGAGCATTAATTACAAAACGGACAACTTTAATGTTTTCTCAAATTTTAGTTATAATCGTAGAACCAACAAAGGAAAGTCTTATGTTAACTCTACTTATTTCGATTCAGGTACTGAAAATATTATCGACGATATTACAGGTTATATGAACGAAAGTAGAAACAATAAAGATCAAGATAAAGGCTATAATGCAAATTTTGGTGCCGATTGGTATTTAACACCTTCGTTAACTTGGACCAACTCATTAACTTTTAGAGAAAATAAAGAAACCGATCCTGAAAATGTATTAATGGATTATTTGGATATTGATAGAACATTTCTTTATACAAGAAACCGTTTTAATAATCAATACGAAAAAAATTTTGTTTTAGAATATGCTACAAATTTTACCAAAAAATTTAAAAAAGAAGATCATAAATTAACAGCAGATTTCTCTGTTTCTACTAATAGAAGAAATCAAAATTCAGAAATTACTGATTCGGTTTTAGGAAGTACAGATGCTCCAAATTATGAATATACTATTAATAATAATACTCAAGATAGAATTTTAGCTCAAACAGATTATGTGTTACCAATTGGTGAAAAAGGTAGAATTGAAGCTGGTTACAGAGGAAGTTTTGCAACAACTTTAACAGATTTCCAAATTATACCAAATTCTGATTATAACAATTTATTAAAATATGTAGAAAACATTAATGCTTTATATTTTCAATACGGTAACAAGTATAATAAGTTTTCTTATTTCTTAGGTTTACGATGGGAAGATACTGATATCGAAATTAATTCATTAAATATCAATAATTACAACACAAAAAAATATAATAACTTCTTCCCTACTGCAACTTTAAATTATGAGTTCGACGAAAAAAGTTCGTTCACTTTAAGTTATAGCAAAAGAATAAACAGACCAAGAGGAAGATTTATTAATCCGTTTTCATCTTACAGCAGTAACGTAAATTTATTTCAAGGAAATCCTGATTTAGATCCAACTTATACTAATGTAATTGAAATTGGTTACTTAAAAAGATGGTCAAAATTAACATTGAATTCTTCTATTTATACAAATCTTACTGATCAATCATTCCAATTTATTAGAAGAGAAACGGGTAACTTTGTTGAAAATGTTCCTGTAATTGTTTCGACACCAATTAACCTTTCAAAAGAAGTAAGAACTGGTTTTGAATTTAATGTAAATTACTCGCCTTACAAATGGTGGAGAACTAATACCAACTTCAACTTATTTAGTGTTCAAACTCGTGGTGATTATACTTATATTGATTATCTAAACAATGTGATAACACAAAATTTTGATAATGATGCCTTTGGTTTCTTTGCTCGATTAAACAATAAAATTACGCTTCCTTATAAAATAGATTGGCAAACCAATGTTTTCTATATGGGACCACAAAGAAATGCTCAAGGTAAACGATTATCGATGACCAATGTGAGTATGGCATTAAGTAAAGACATTATAAAAGACAAAGCTACAATTTCAGTAAATGCAGATAATTTATTTAATACCGCAAAAATGAGACGTGAAACGTATATCAAAGATTTAACCATGTCTGATGCTGAATTTCAAAGAAGAACAAGAACAATTTTATTCTCTTTCACTTATAGATTCAATAGAAAAAAAGAATCTGATAGAAATAAAAGAGATAATAACGACGATGGAGACGGAGAGTTTATGTAATAAAAAAGGGAACCTATTGGTTCCCCTTTTTTTGAATCAAAAAAATTAATTTTCTTGTTCTTGTCTTTTTGCTCTTTTCTCTTTAATTAATTCAGAAATTGCACCACCTAACCAATAAGGTACAAATGAAGCTAAGAAAATCATTAACCAAAAACCAATAGTTAAAATGGTTAAGAAAAGTAAAAAGCCTAAATACTGTTGAAATTCAAACATGTTTTCCGGAATTTTATGAATTCAAGTCCAAAGATAGAAGTAAAATTTATTTTTTACAATTCTATAACACAAATTCTTTTAACAATTCCTTAAATTTAAAGAAAAAAAGAAAAATGGACTTTAGAATTGAAAAAGATACTTTAGGAGAAGTTAACGTTCCTGCAGATAAACTTTGGGGTGCACAAACAGAACGCTCAAGAAATAATTTTAAAATTGGTCCAGCAGCATCAATGCCTTTTGAGGTTATAAAAGCTTTTGCCTATTTAAAAAAAGCTGCTGCTTTTACAAATACTGAGCTTAATGTTTTAGCAACTCATAAACGTGATTTGATTGCACAAGTTTGTGATGAAATTCTAAATGATAAACTAAACGAACATTTTCCACTTGTAATTTGGCAAACAGGTTCAGGAACACAATCTAACATGAATGTTAATGAAGTTATTGCGCACAGAGCCCAACAATTATCTCAAAAAACTTTTGAAGAAGAACCAGTTTTAAAAGCAAATGACGATGTCAACAAGTCGCAATCGTCAAATGATACATTTCCAACAGCCATGCATATTGCAGCAAGCATTCAGCTAATTCAACATACAATTCCGGCAATTGAAATGCTACAAAAAACTTTGGAAACAAAAGCAAACGAATTCAAAGATGTAATTAAAATTGGTCGTACTCATTTAATGGATGCCACTCCCCTAACCTTGGGACAAGAATTTTCTGGTTACGCTAAATTATTAGAAAACGGATTAAAATCTTTACAGCAATCATTGGAGCCAATTTCAGAGCTAGCACTTGGTGGAACAGCCGTAGGAACTGGCTTAAACACACCTAAAGGCTATGATGTTTTAGTTGCAAAAAATATTTCAATATTTACAGGAATTCTGTTTAAAACTGCTCCTAATAAATTTGAAGCACTTTCAGCTCATAATGCCATTGTACAAAGTCATGCTGCTTTAAAACAACTAGCGGTTTCGTTAAATAAAATTGCAAATGATATTCGTTTATTAGCTTCTGGACCTCGATCGGGAATTGGTGAAATACTTATTCCTGAAAACGAACCTGGATCTTCAATTATGCCAGGAAAAGTAAACCCAACACAAAGTGAAGCCTTAACAATGGTTGCTGCCCAAGTAATGGGTAATGATGTAGCCATTACAATTGGAGCAACTCAAGGACACTATGAACTAAATGTTTTTAAGCCTTTGCTTATTGCTAACTTCTTACAATCGGCGCAATTATTAGGCGATGCTTGTATTTCTTTTGCTAAACATTGTGTTGAAGGTATCACTCCAAATTATAAAAGAATTGAAGAATTATTAAACAATTCACTAATGTTAGTTACGGCCTTAAATACAAAAATAGGGTATTATAAAGCGGCTGAAATTGCGCAAAAGGCACATCATGAAGATACTACTTTAAAGCAAGCCGCTATAGCACTAGGTTTTCTTACTGAACAAGAATTTGACGAATGGGTTAATCCTAAAGATATGATTTAAGGTTTATTTTAAATCTTTTTGATAATGTCATTCATCATATCAATTTGAACTTTCTGAATTTCTAATAAAGATTGTTCCTGATGTAAAATTAAATGATCAATTTTTTCATGCAACATTCTGATCTCAAGTTCCGATTTTAAATTAATCATATAATCGTTTTTAGCACGTTCTCTGTCTTTTTCTTCTTGACGATTTTGACTCATCATAATTACAGGAGCTTGTAAAGCCGCTAAACAAGATAAAATTAAATTTAGTAAAATAAATGGATACGGATCAAAGCCTTTATTCAATAAGAAAAATACATTGATGAAAATCCAAATTAGCAAGAAAATCATAAACGAAATTATGAAAGTCCAACTTCCACCAAATTCGGCGACTTTATCAGCGACTTTTTGTCCAAAAGTATATTTAGAGCTTTCATCTAGTTGTTGACTCAAATTATTTTTATTAGTAACCGAATCTAAAACTACTTTTTCTAATTCCGATAATTCTCCTTGTTCATTTATTAACAGCGAACTAATGTATTTTTCGCGGTAAGCATCTAATTCTGAAATAGAAATAAAATCATTCTTATTACAATTAGGATAATCTTTAAGAATTAAATCGAAAATAGGCTTTCTAACTGATTTGAGACTAACTTTTTCAGAAGTAGAAAATTCTTTGCCAGAAATAGCACTCGTGTATATTCCTTTCATATTAAAACCATTTTTTACGTTTAAAATAAATAAGCATTGAAATTGCAATAATGCTCATTAAACCAAGAATTGTATAGTAACCTAATCGATATTCTAACTCGGGCATGTATCTAAAATTCATTCCATAAATACCTGCTATAAAAGTAAGTGGTAAAAATAAAGACGAAATCACCGTTAAAGTTTTCATTACTTCATTCATCTTATGATTTTGAGTAGTATAATAAAAATTACTTGCACTATCAAGAGAAGTCATATCATAATCTATTTGTTCTAGTAACTCTATCGTCTTTTGATGTAATCTACTGAAATACACAAAATTTGACGGTTCAATACTATTAAAATCATCATCTTCTTTAATGGTTTTAATAGTGTAAAGAGCTTCTTTTAATGGGGACAAAGAGCGCTTAAGCATGTAAAATATTTCTCTGTATTTTTCAATTTCTTCAATAATTTTTGGATCATCGGAAGTTTTAGACAAGGTTTGCAATCGTTCAATTTCAGTTTCTTTATTTTCAATAGTAATGTAGAAATTTTCTAAAATAGAATCGAGCATTAAATACAATAAATAATCTACTTTTTTCTTTCTTACCACACCAGTATTTGTTCGCAATCGTTCTCTAATATGTGTAAAGAAATCGCCTCTTTTCTCTTGAAACGAAATCAGTAAATTATCATGAATTAAGAAACTAATTTGTTCAATTCTAACCAAATCTTGTTTATCGTCATCTGAAGGTAAAATCGATTTTATACTAAAAAAAACACATTCGTCAAGCTCATCAAAACGTGTTCCTCGAGAAATATTTAAAATATCTGAAACGATTAAACTGTTAATACTTAACTTATCTGTTAAGTCTTTTATTAAATCGATATTAGTTAAACCATGAAGATTGAGCCAGTTGTTTTCGATTTCGCTTCTTTCTTTTATAAAATTTTCAACAGAAACATCTTCAATTTCTTTTACATTTTCTTCGTTATATACAAACAACTGCATTTCAGTTTTCATGTGTGTATAGACACCTGTGTATTCGTATGGCTGATATTGAACTTTACGTCCTTTTTTGTATCGTATTTTTCTCAAAAACTTATAATTTTTATTACAAAGATAGGAGTTTTTAAAATTCAGACTTATTTTTACCAAAAATTATTTTATGTACACCATCTTCATTAATATAAAAGAATTACTACAAGTTAGAGAAACATCAATTAAAAAAGTATCTGGAAAAGAGATGTCTATTTTACCAAAAATCGACAATGCTTTTTTAATTATAAACAATGATTGTATTGAAGATTTTGGCGAAATGAAAGATTGTCCCGATTTAAGTAATTTTAATGTTGTTGATGTTGAAGGAAAAGTAA
Source organism: Flavobacteriaceae bacterium (assembly GCA_014763515.1). GTDB lineage: Bacteria > Bacteroidota > Bacteroidia > Flavobacteriales > Flavobacteriaceae > Flavobacterium. The sequence continues at coordinate 755 of JACXVH010000039.1, read as the reverse complement.
TTTTACCTACATGGGTTGATAGTCATACACATATTGTTTATGCGGGAAACAGAATTCAAGAATTTGTAGATAGAATAAACGGATTATCGTATGAAGAAATTGCTAATCGTGGCGGTGGAATTTTAAATTCAGCTCGATTATTAAATGAAACTTCGGAAGAAGATTTATACGAACAATCAAAAAAACGCTTAGAAGAGGTTATTTTACAAGGAACTGGAGCTGTTGAAATTAAATCGGGTTATGGCTTAACTGTTGAAGGAGAACTAAAAATGCTTCGTGTAATCAAACGTTTAAAAGAAAACTATAAAATTCCTATCAAAGCAACATTCTTAGGAGCCCATGCTTTCCCTACTCAATATAAATCAAATCATGCCGCTTACATTGATGTAATTATAAATGAAATGTTACCAAAAATTGCAAAAGAAAATCTAGCCGATTATATAGATGCTTTTTTAGAAACAGGCTATTTTTCTGTTGAAGAAACAGAGCGTATTATGGAAGCTGGAAAAAAGTACGGATTACCTGCTAAAATTCATGTAAATCAGTTTAATGCTATCGACGGAATTAAAGCTTGTGTATACCACGGAGCGCGTTCTGTAGATCACTTAGAAATAGTAACCGATGAAGATATTGAAGTTTTAAAAAATTCGGAAACTATGCCTGTTGCATTACCAAGCTGTTCGTATTTTATTAGTATTCCTTATACACCAGCTCGTAAAATGATTGAAGCCGGATTACCTTTAGCCTTAGCTACC
>JACXVH010000354.1 GCA_014763515.1 Flavobacteriaceae bacterium | reverse complement strand
ACTAGAATCAAAAGATGTAACCAAAGATATATTTCTGCAAGAGACGCACACGAGAGTATTAGGGCTACTTAAACAAGTAGATTATCTAAGCCAAAAATATCATGTAGTTGTAGCGAATCCACCGTATATGGGTGGAAAAGGGATGAGTGATAGGCTTAAAAAATATCTAAGCGATAACTACAACGATGTTAAAACAGACCTATTTTCAGCATTTATGGTAAGAAATACATATTTAACTCTTCCAAAAGGTCAGCTTGGATTTATGACTCCATTTGTATGGATGTTTATCTCAAGTTATGAAAAACTAAGAGAATTTATCATCAATCAAAAAACTATCACATCTTTAGTACAGCTGGAATACTCAGGCTTTGACGGAGCAACAGTTCCTATTTGTACATTTACACTTGAAAATGCTCATAATCCAGAATTTTTAGGTGGATACATAAAACTATCAGATTTTAAAGGAAGTGAAAATCAAGCTCCTAAAACATTAGAAGCGATTAAGAATAAAAATTGCGGATGGTTTTATAGAAGATTATCGAATGATTTTTTAAAAATACCATCAAATCCTATTGTTTATTGGACCAAAGATTCTTCGTATTCTTCATTTATTAACAACCCTCAAATGCAATCATATTCAATGCCTAGACAAGGGTTAACAACAACTGATAATAATAGATTTATAAGAAACTGGAATGAAGTATCTATTGCAGAAATAGGATTTAATAAGTATTCAATTAATCAAGCAAGTGATTCTCAATTAAGATGGTTTCCAATTGATAAAGGTGGCGGATATAGAAAATGGTATGGAAATAATACGGCAATTGTAAATTGGCAAGATAATGGAAGAGAAATTAAAGAAAATATTGTTTTAAAATATCCATATTTAAATGGTAATCCAGATTTTGTTGCTAAAAACTCAAAATATTACTTTAAACCAGGTGTTACATGGGGAAAAATCACATCTTCATCATTTTCATGTAGATTTACTAATGAAGGTTTTATTTTTAGTGATGCTGGGTCAAAAATACCGACTGATAATATTGAAGATGCTATTAATATTACAGCATATTTAAATAGTGTAGTCGCGATTCACTTTTTATCAATGCTATCTCCTACTTTAAATTTTGAACAAGGAACATTGGCAGCTATCCCATATAATCCAAATATTATATTTTACAAATCAGATTCTATAGTCAAATTAGCCAAGCAAGACTGGGACTCATACGAAACCTCATGGGATTTTACTACTTTGACACTGCTTCAAAAAGAGTATAAAAAAAGCTCACTAGAAGAGAGTTATAAAACTCTAAGAGCTTTTTGGCAAACGCAAGTAGATACTATGAAACAGCTTGAAGAGGAAAACAACGATATTTTTATCAAAGCCTATGGATTAGA
>JACXVH010000353.1 GCA_014763515.1 Flavobacteriaceae bacterium | reverse complement strand
CGATTTTTATGATGAAGTTCCCATTTTTGTTGGAATTTTAAATGGCTCTTTTATGTTTTTGTCGGATTTGATGAAACATTATAGCCGACCTTGTGAAATTGAGTTTGTGAAACTGTCTTCATACGAAGGAACACAATCAACGAACAATGTAAAACAATTAATCGGTCTAAATCAAAATTTAGAAGGAAGAAGTGTGATTATTGTAGAAGATATTGTAGATACTGGTAATACAGTTGAAGAATTGAAACATATTTTTAAAGAAAAAGGAGTAAAACATTTTAAAATAGCTACTTTATTTTTTAAACCTGAAGCCTATATAAAAGACATCAAATTGGATTATGTAGCGATTCGAATTCCAAATAAATTTATTGTTGGTTACGGATTAGATTACGATGGTTTAGGAAGAAATTTAAAACAAGTATATCAATTAGCAACACAAAATATAAATAACAAGATGATTAATATTGTACTTTTTGGAAAACCTGGAGCAGGAAAAGGAACACAAGCCGAATTTTTAAAAGAGAAATACAATTTAGTACACTTGTCAACAGGAGATATTTTCCGATTCAACATGAAGAATGATACCGAATTAGGGAAATTAGCTAAGTCCTACATTGAAAAAGGAGATTTAGTTCCAGATGAAGTAACGATAAAAATGCTTCAAGATGAGGTTGAAAAAAATCCTAATGCAAAAGGGTTTTTATTTGACGGATTTCCAAGAACAATTCCACAAGCAGATGCTTTAGACGCTTTCTTAAAAACTAAAACTTGGGAAGTTACAGCAACTGTAGCTTTAGAAGCAGATGATGAAATTTTAGTACAACGTTTGTTAGAAAGAGGAAAAACTTCTGGTAGAGTTGACGATCAAGATGAAGAAAAAATCAGAAATCGTTACCAAGAATATAACGAAAAAACAGCTCCTCTAATTGATTATTATAAAGCACAAGGGAAATTCTATTCAGTAAATGGAATTGGTTCAATAGCTGAAGTAACAGAGCGCTTGTCTTTAATTATTGATAAATTATAAGAAGAGTTTTAGGAATATGTTAAGCGTCCAATTGGGCGCTTTTTTTATGGATAAAATCAAAATTTCAAAATCAAGGAAATACACTATCTTTGCAAAATGTTTAATTATAGTTAAAGTTACTTAAAACTTATAACTCATAACTCATAACTTCAAAATGACTGAAGGAAATTTCGTAGACTACGTAAAAATATATGTTGCTTCGGGTAAAGGAGGAAAAGGCTCAACTCACTTACACCGTGAAAAATTTATCGATAAAGGAGGTCCAGATGGTGGAGATGGTGGTCGTGGAGGCCATGTGATTCTACGCGGGAATAAAAATCTTTGGACATTGTATCATTTAAAATTTACCAAGCACGTAAAAGCAGGTCATGGTGG
>JACXVH010000038.1 GCA_014763515.1 Flavobacteriaceae bacterium | reverse complement strand
TTCTTTTGGTATTTAAAGAAAATTGGTTGGTTAGCTTTAATTGGATTCTTCGCTGGATCAGCTGGTTTTATAATTATTAGAGATGTAATTTTAAATGCTGCTCCATAATATAATTTTTTAAAAGAATTTTCGTTACAATAATAAAAATATAAATATGAGTTTATTTCTTCAAGCAGATAGTTTAGCAATTGCTAACGAAGTTTTAACAGAAGATCAACCAGTTGAAAAAACCTTATCCATTTGGGAACTATTAACCAGCGGAGGAATTGGTGGTCAAGCCATTATTTTAGTGCTTTTTATTTTGTTGTTTTTAGCCTTGTTCTTGTATTTTGAGCGCTTAATGGCAATTAATAAGGCAAGTAAGATTGATGCAAATTTCATGAATAATATTAAAATGAATATCATGTCTGGAAAGATAGATAGTGCTAAAATACTTTGTGCTCAAACTAATTCCCCAGTTGCGCGATTAATCGAAAAAGGAATTTCAAGAATTGGTAAACCACTTGAAGATATAAACACAGCTATAGAAAATGCTGGTAACTTAGAATTATATAAATTAGAGAAAAATACAAGTATGTTAGCTACTATTTCTGGTGCTGGACCAATGATTGGGTTCCTTGGAACAGTTTTAGGTATGATTCTTGCTTTCCATAAAATGGCAAGTGGAGGAGGACAAATTGAAGTTGGAGCGCTTGCAGAAGGTATTTATACTGCAATGACTACTACAGTTGTAGGTTTAATTGTAGGTATTATTGCTTATATGGGATACAATCACTTAGTTGTTAAAACAAACAAAGTGGTTAACCAAATGGAAGCAAATGCAGTAGAGTTCTTAGATTTATTAAACGAGCCAGTATAGTATGAAAATTGGTAAAAACAAAAATAAAGTGTCAACAGAATTCAATATGTCGTCAATGACGGATATTGTTTTCCTGTTGCTTATATTTTTTATGCTTACCTCCACAATGGTAACTACAAATGCCTTAGACTTAGTTTTACCTAAAGGAAAAGGAAAAACAGATAGTAACAAAAGTTTGTCGGTAAGTATTGATAAAGATTTGAACTTTTTTATCGACAAAAATAAAGTCGATGAAACTCAACTTGAAGAGCTTTTACTAGCTCAAATGAAAGGAAGTGAAAATAAAGCTATTGTTTTACGTGCCGAAAAATCGGTACCTCACGAAAAAGTAGTTTATGTAATGGATATCGCATACCGCAATCAAATAAAAATGGTTGTAGCAGTTAATCCAAAATAAAAATAAGAAGCTAATTCCTGCTGTGCGCTGTATCTTTTTTGTAAGTTTTGGTTAAAAATCGAGAACAAAAAAGGATGTCGCTTCCATCAGGGCTAAAAAGTACAATTATGAAGTTTTTAGAAACACCAGAAGAGAAAAAGTCGTTTGCTATTACAAGCGCAACAGAACCTATAAAAAGTGCGCCAACACCAGAAGTAAACGAACCAGTTTCTTCTCAGGAAGACAATACATTAACCCAAGAGGATGAATCTCCTGTTGTTATAACCCCTAAAAACGAAACGAAACCAAAATCAAATACTCCAAAAGAAAATCCGAAACCAAAGGAAACACCTAAAAAGCCTTCAAAATCTACAAGTAGCGCTTTAGACGCCTTGATTAATGGTGAACCTAAAGATGGTAAAGAAGATGGAGGTCATGGTAACGATGGTTTACCTGGAGATAAAGGCGATCCTAATGGGAGTTTGTATGCAAATAGTTTCTATGGTAATGGAAGTGGAAATGGTTCAGGAAACGGAAGGGGTTATGGTTTAAACGGTAGAAGTCTTGCAAAAAAAGGCGAAAAGGTGCAACAATGTGGCAATGAAACAGGTAAAGTAATTGTTCAAATTACAGTAAATAGAAATGGAGATGTTGTTAAAACGCAGTATGTAAAGGGAACAACAAACACTACGCCATGTGTTTTAGAAGCAGCATATAAGACTGCTCGAAATTATAAATGGAAACCAGATTCTAATGCGCCTGATACACAAAAAACCAAGGAGCAAAAGCATATAAAGCTGATCTAACCAATACCCTTGCGCTCGTTAATCATTTAAATAATCCACAAAAATATTTTAAATCTGTTCATGTAGCAGGTACAAATGGTAAGGGTTCAACAAGCTCTATGTTAGCTTCTATTTTACAAGAAGCAGGTTATAAAGTAGGTTTGTTTACTTCGCCTCATTTAAAAGACTACCGTGAGAGAATTAAAATTAACGGGAAAAAAATTTCAAAAGAGTTTGTCGTCGATTTTGTTGCAACTAACAAAACTTTTTTTGAAGAAAATTCACTGAGTTTTTTTGAAATGACAACAGGTTTAGCTTTTTCGTATTTTCACAAAGAAAAGGTTGATGTTGCTATTATTGAAGTTGGCATGGGAGGAAGGTTAGACTCTACCAATATTGTTGAGCCTATACTTTCTGTAATAACAAATATAGGGTTTGATCATAAGCAATTTCTTGGCGATACACTTGATATGATTGCTTATGAAAAAGCGGGAATCATTAAACCTCGTGTTCCGGTAGTTGTGGGAGAAACAACTAAAGAAACAAAGCATGTTTTTGAGGCTATTGCGGCTTTAAATTTATCGGAATTACACTTTGCTGAAACAAAGAATTTCCCTCATTATGATTGCGCATTAAAAGGAGATTATCAGGAGCATAATATCAAAACGGTTTTAACAGCTATTTCATTGTTAAAAGTTCATTTTTCCTTTACAAAAAAAAATATCGAAAACGGATTAAAGAATGTTGTACAGAACACAGGTTTGTTAGGTCGTTGGCATGTTTTACAAGAAGACAACCCTTTTGTTGTTTGTGATACGGCACACAATGAACATGGATTAAAAATAGTATTGAATCAATTACAAAAGCTTGAAGCTAAAAATCTTCGTTTTGTGTTAGGTTTTGTAAATGATAAAGATTTAGTTGATATTTTACCATTATTTCCAACAAATGCAAAGTATTATTTTTGTAAGCCAAATGTAGCTCGTGGTCTGGATGCGGATAAATTATTTGAGTTAGCTCAAAAAAATAACTTAGTTGGTGAAATTTTTAGTTCTGTAGCTGATGCTTATAAAACAGCCATTCAAGATTCAGATAATGAAGATGTTGTGTATGTGGGTGGAAGTACTTTTGTTGTTGCCGAAGTTGTGTAATTTTTATTAAAAATAAAAAAATATATTTTTTCATTTAAAAAGATTTGGAATAATAAAAAACTGTCTTATATTTGCATCCGCATTACAGAAGTAATCATTGTAAGGGCGATTAGCTCAGTTGGTTCAGAGCACCTCGTTTACACCGAGGGGGTCGGGGGTTCGAATCCCTCATCGCCCACAAATAAATAAAAAAAGCAAGCAATTGAAAGCTTGCTTTTTTTATTTTGTTTAATTGTTAATTCATACAAAAGAGCGAACTTAGTCTTAAGTTCGCTCTTTTGTTATAATAAATCTAAAGTTCTTTCTAGCCTCATACCGCGAGATCCTTTTATAAGTAACAATTCATTCTTGATTATTTCATTTTGAAATATTAAACTAAAAGTCTCGAAATCTTTAAAGAATTTAATGTTGTTTGTGTTACTGTAGTTTTTCTTTTGTTCATAAAAATGTCTGCCTACTAGCCAAAACTTCACATTTGCTTGTAAAGAACATATTTCCACTATTTTCTTGTGTTCTAAGGTACTTTCATCTCCTAATTCGAACATGTCTCCAAGAATGGCCATTTTGTTTAATTCTGACAATTGAAAAAAGTTTTGTAATGCTGCTTCCATGCTACTTGGATTAGCGTTATAGGCATCCAAAATTATTTTATTGGTATTCTTTTCTATAATTTGAGATCTATTGTTGTTTGGGATGTATGATTCTATTGCCTCTTTTATCGCGTCATTAGAAATTTTGAAATATTTGCCAAGAGTTATTGCTGCATTAATATTATTTGAATTATAAATTCCAATTAAGTTTGAATGTATATTAGTGTTTTCAAATTCAATTGTAACCATTGGATTAGCTGTAATTTTTTCTATTAAAACATTGCAATCTTTTTCTGTTGTTGAAAAAGTAAATCGCTCTATATTTTGAGTTTTCTGCGCTTGAATTGGATCATCAAGATTTACTATGCACTTTTGTCTATTTTCTTGTAAATAGTTGTATAATTCGCTTTTGCCTTTAATGATGCCTTCAACACCACCAAACCCTTCAAGGTGGGCTTTTCCAAAATTTGTAATGTAACCAATATTTGGTTCCGCAATGGAGCATAAAAATTCTATTTCCTTTTGATGATTGGCGCCCATTTCCACAATGCCTATTTCAGTTTCTTTGGTAAAACTCAATAGCGTTAGAGGAACTCCTATGTGGTTATTTAAATTGCCAATGGTGGCTTTTGTTTTAAATTTTTTTGAAAGCACAACATTGAATAGTTCTTTAGTTGTAGTTTTCCCATTGCTGCCAGTTAAACCAACAATGGTAAGATTAATTTCTTTTCTATGAAAATTTGCAAGTTTTTGTAGGGCCTCTAATGAATTGTTAACTAATAGAGTCCTATTATCAATATGATAATTACTATCGTCAATAACTACATATTTTGCGCCTTTTTCTAAAGCTTCTTTTGCAAATTCGTTTGCATTGAATTTTTCTCCTTTTAAGGCGAAAAACATACTGTCTTTTTGAATGTTTCTAGTATCTGTAGTTATGCCTTTTGTTTCAAGAAATTTCTCGTAAAGTTGACTTGTTTTCATATGGCGAATATAATAAAAAAGCCCTTTCAATTGAAAAGGCTTTTTTGTATGAAGTATGAAAATTATTTTTTAGGGGTTCCTCTAGGAGTCTTTTTGTTAGACTTAGGACCTACTTTAGACATTGCACATCTAAATCCAATGTAGTCAGTTGCCATATCTTGAGGGAAAAATCTTCTTTGAGCAGGATCTAACCAATATGCTCTATCTCTCCAAGAACCACCTTTGTAAACTCTTACATTGTCGTCAACTAAAGTTGTTCTCTTATCAGACTTATCGTATGTTTTAACCATTTCACCTAAGCTGTCCGCTTGAATTTTGTGTTTTGGAGCATCATACATTACATATTTTTCGCTATTTCCTTCTTCAGCTTCTTCTTCACCACCAAAACGGAAGTAACGTGTAGAAGCTCTATCTCCATCTCTATAGTTTCTATTGTCAGAAGTTGAGAATTGAGTTCTTAAGTATGTTTCGTTTTCGTCAACTGGAATTTGAGCAATTTGACCAGGGAAATTTCTAGCCATAATTTTTCCGTTGCTTAATGTATCATAAGTGATGTTGTCAGCAGTAACTAATTCAGTACTTCCGTCTTCACCAATTTTATTTTTCATGTAAACGTTACCTCTGAAGTAGTTAAAGTCATTAACTTCGTCATCAACAATTGGTCTATAAACATCAGCAACCCATTCTGCAACATTACCAGCCATATCATATAAACCAAAATCATTTGGTGCATAAGATTTAACTTTATTAGTAATATCAGCGCCGTCATCAGACCATCCAGCAACCCCGCCGTAATCACCTTTACCTTGTTTAAAGTTTGCTAATTGATCACCTCTATATTGACGTTTAGATGAACGTGTATATTGTCCACTCCAAGGGTATTTCTTTTGTCCTTTGTATATGTTGAACTCTCTGTTACCAACAAGAGCCAAGGCAGCATATTCCCATTCAGCTTCAGTAGGAAGTCTATATTCTGGTAAAATTAATCCAGAGCTTCTTTGAGCGTAAACGTTTTTCTCTTCTTCAGTAGCTTCTTTTCTTCCACTCATGCCTTTTCTAAGTACGATTTCCTCATTTCCGCCATAACTTTTGTTAGGAGTTACTAAATAAGTCTCAGTATCAAAAGTAGAAGTTGCAGTTACTGATTCTCCAAAATCAATTTTTGCATCTTTTTTCAAGTAGCCGTTTTTCTCTAAAATATTTTCGTTAACACGATTCGTTCTCCATTTACAAAACTCCATTGCTTGAATCCAATTAACACCTACTACTGGATATTCTGCATAAGCTGGATGTCTTAAATAGTTATTTGTCATAGTTTCGTTATAACCTAAACGGTTTCTCCAAACTAAAGTATCAGGAATCGCGCCTGTGTAAATGTTTTTATAATTTTCATCTGTTGGAGGGAAAACAGTTTTAACCCAAAATAAGTATTCGGTATACATTAAATTGGTTACTTCAGTTTCATCCATAAAGAATGATTGAACATGTTGTTGAGTAGGTGTGTTGTTCCAATCGTGCATTGGATCATCAGCAACTTTACCCATTGTAAATGTTCCTCCTTCTACAGGAACCATTCCTGGAGGAGTTTCTTGTTTTTTGTACTTGGTGTTGTATTGAAAACCACCGTTCTTGTCATTAATTTTCCAGCCAGTAGCTTTAGAATCACCTTTAGAACTTGACCCTTTACTACAGCTTGATAAACCTATTGCTACCGACAGTGCCAATAACAACTTTAAAGCCATCATTTTCTTAATTTTCATACTTTAGTAGGTAATAATTTTAGTGGTGCAAGATAATAATTATGAATTAAAATGCAACATGAATTTAAAAAAATCTAAAAAAAATTAATTTTATGTTAAAATACACTTTAATAACGTGTAAATTATGTATTTATTGTTTGTGAATTAGTATAATAGAAAATATTTTTATCTCTTTGTAATATTAAGAAAATAAATACGTTTTATAGCTGTATGAAAAAGGAATTTTTACTCTTACTTTTTTTAAGTTCTTTTCTGTGGTCACAAAATAGAAGAGAAATTGCTTTGGATTGGAGTGGTTTTAGATCGCATGAAATTACAGAAGGCGTTTATTTTAAATATCCTTATGGAGGTAATTATACTGATGTAAATTTAGATAAAAAAGCAATATATATTAAAGAGGTTTTTAAATCAAATTCTAAAATTGATGAAAATTCTTTAAAAATTATTTCAGTTGAATATGAATCTGTCAACACTATTGAAGTTTATGATTTAGATATAAGAGAAATAAAATCAACAATCAATGCAAAATTAGAATATGCAAATGCTAGAGGAGAACATTATTGTTTATTTTCGTTTTCACCTTATATTAAGAAAGGTAATTCTATTAAACGTGTAAAAAAAATAAGTTACAATTATAATGAAACAACTGGTTTAAGAAACATTAGTCAATCTCAAAACGTTTTTGCTGTTCAGAATTCGGTTTTAGCAACTGGAGATTGGTATCGTTTTTATATTGAAAAATCAGGAGTTTATAAATTATCAAAATCTTTTCTCCAAAGTTTAGGTTTAAATGTTAATGTAGACCCACGAACTATTAAAATTTATGGTAACGGTGGAAGAATGTTGCCTTTATTAAATAGTGTTTCCTATCCTATTGATTTAATAGAAAATGCAATTTCATTCATTGGTGAAGAAGACGGTTCTTTTGATGACGGCGATTATATTTTATTTTATGCTGAAGGCGTTGATAATTGGAGTCAAGAAAATTTAACGAGTTTAAATTTGTACACCGATAAAACATATTATTATGTAACGGCAAATTCTGGTGTAGGGAAAAGAATGGAACAAGCAACTGAGCCGAATGCAACTCCAGATGTTGTTTTTACAAAATATAATTCTGAACAATACCATGAGCAAGATTTGGTTAATATTGCTAAAATAAGTAGAAAATGGTTTGGAGAGCAGTTCAATGTAAATGATGAACAAACGTTTAATTTTAATTTTCCTAATTTAGATATTACTTCTTCATTGCAATTAGAAGTTAATACCGCTTCAAAGTCTTTAACCAGTACTGATTTTCAATATAGTGTTAATGGTCAAAATATAGGTAGTTCAAATTTTCCAGTTTTACCATCGCAAGGTTTAATAACTTTAGAGAGCACAAGGTCATTTACAGTTAATTCGAGCAACACAGAAGTTCAAGTTACACTTAAATATAACAATGGAGGTGTTCCAACTTCAAATGGGTATTTAAATTATCTAAAATTAAGAACGACTAATAATTTAAGAGGTTATGGGAGTCAATTTATATTCTATAATTCGCAACAAGCTACTTCAATTGGTGTAGGAGAATATCAAATTTCTAATGCTTCTGGTATTTCAGAAGTTTGGGATGTTACCGATATTTATAATGCAAAGAAATATACGGTTTCGGGTGCTAATTATTCATTTAAAGTAAGTCTAGGTTTCAATGGAAGATACGTTGCAGTAGATAATTCTGATTATTATACACCTTTAAAAGAAAATAATTCTAAAATTGTAAATCAAAATTTAAAAGGAACCATTTTTCAAAATAACCAAGGGGCATTTCAGGATATTGATTATTTGATAATCACACCAAGTTTTTTAGTAAATCAAGCCGAAAAATTAGCAAATTTTCATAGAACTAATGCCGGTTTAAATGTCAAAGTGGTAAAGTTAGAAGAAATCTATAACGAATTTTCTTCAGGTAATCAAGATGTTGCTGCTATTAGAAATTTTATCAAATATGTGTATTGGAATGCATCAAGTCCTGATAAAAGAGTGAAGTATATTAACATGTTTGGAGATGCTTCTTATGATTTTAAAGATAGAGTTTCAAACAATACAAATATAGTTCCAATTTTTCATGCTTTGTCACCTGCTTTTTCGATGTCGGGTAGTTTTGTTTCGGATGATTTTTTTGTCTTAATGGATGATTCTGAAGGAACCATGACAAGTGGTTTTGATGGACTAGATATTGCTGTAGGAAGAATGGTTGTTTCGTCAACTCAACAAGCTGATGAGATGGTGAATAAAGTTTTTGAGTATTATGATGAAAATTCATATGGTAGATGGCGAAATTCTTATTTGATTTATTCTGATGATGCCGATGATGCAACAGATGCTAATTTGCAATTTCAAATTGATGATGTTGCAGATGAATTAACACAAGAAAGACCTTTTGTAAATGTTATTAAAATTCATACCGATTCCTACATACAACAGGTAAGTGCTGGTGGAGAACGCTATCCAGATGCAAAAAATGACTTTATTAATAATATTGAAAAAGGAGTTTTAGTGGCCAATTATTTAGGTCACGGAAACGAAGAATTCCTAGCAAGAGAGAGATTGTTTGAAAGGTTAGAAGCTCAAAACTTAAATAACAAATATAGATATCCATTGATTGTCTTAGTAACTTGTGATTTCACAAGATTTGATGATCCTAGTAGAATATCTGGTGGAGAATATGCTTATCTAAACACAAAAGGTGGAGGGATAAGTTTGGTAGCAACAAATAGAGAAATCTCTGTTACAACAGGAATATTAATGAGTGGTTTAATTACCGAGCGAATTTACGCATATGGTGAAACTAAATATCCAACAGTTGCAGAAGCAGTTCGTAGAGCAAAATTATTAACACCATCTTCAGATAGAAGGGTAGTCGCTTATATTGGTGATCCAGCTTTGCATTTGGCTATTCCAAAGCCTAAAGTTGTACTAACTGAAGTTAATGATGTTCCTGTAAATCAAAGTATGCCAGTTTTTCAAGCTTTACAACCAATGAAAATCGAAGGACAAATTGTAGATGAAAACGATGTTTTAATTTCTAATTACAATGGAGATGTTGCAATTCAAGTTTTTGATAAAGACATTAATCGATCTACATTAGGTAACAACGGGGCTACTAATGGTTCAGGGCAAGTAATCATTATGAATTTTGTAACTTTAGGAGAAACAGTTGTTAGAGGTAATGCTTCGGTTACAAACGGTAATTTTGAATTTAACTTTATTGTACCTCAAGATATTAGAATCCCTGTCGGAAATGGTAAGGTTAGTTTTTATGCAAAACGCAATTCACCTTTATTAGAAGATCAAACAGGATATAATTTAGATATTCAAGTGGGCGGAGTGAATACGAATGCTCCAGTAGATAATACACCGCCAACAGTTCAATTGTATATGAATGATGAAAGTTTTGTAAGTGGTGGTGTTACAAATTGTTCTCCAATATTATTAGCACATTTATTTGATGAAAGTGGAATTAATACAGCAAGTGGAATTGGACACGATATTGTGGCAATTTTAGATGGAGACGAAACAAATCCTTACATACTAAACGATTATTACGAAACAGAATTAGATGATTTTACTCGAGGTTATGTTCGTTTTCCATTACGAGATTTAGAGCCAGGAATACATACCATTTTGTTTAAAGCCTGGGATGTTTATAATAATTTAATCACATTGGAAATTCAGTTTAATGCTATTTGTTCAAACGATGGATTAAGAATTGATAAAGTTTTAAATTATCCTAATCCTTTTTCTACATATACAGAATTTTGGTTCACTCATAATATGCCGTTTGAACCGCTTGATGTTCAAGTTCAAATTTTTACAATAACAGGTAAAGTGGTAAAAACTATAAATCAACAAATAACCACTGAAGGTTTTCTATCGCGTGAAGTAACTTGGGATGGTCGAGATGATTTTGGAGATAGAATAGGTAAAGGTGTTTATGTCTATAAATTAACAGTTCGTTCTACATTAACAGGTAAAAAAGTAGAAAAACATGAGAAACTTGTAATCCTATAATAAAATAGTATATTTGTCAACTTAATAATTTTTTATAATGAAAAAAATAGCGTTTTTTTTAACTCTAATTGTTTCAGTTCAGTTGTTAAAAGCTCAAGATGCAGATAGAAGAGTAGTAACTACTGGTGTGCCGTTCTTATTAATTGCTGCCGATGCTCGTTCAGCAGGTATGGGAGAAATGGGAGTAGCAACATCTGCCGATGCTTTTTCTCAACAATACAATCCTGCTAAATATGCATTCTCTTTAAAAGAACAAGGTTTTTCTGTAAGTTATACCCCATATTTGGCATCAATTGCAAATGACATTAAATTGGCACAGTTAACTTATTATAATAGATTAAATGAACGAAGTGCTTTTGCAGCGGGTTTTAGATATTTTGGTTTAGGAGATATTCAATTAACTGATTCTAATGGAAATCCAACTACGAATGTAAATCCAAATGAATTTGCAGTTGATGGTTCATATTCACTAAAATTAAGTGATCAATTTTCAATGGGAGTAGGTGCTCGATATATACGTTCTAATTTGCAAATTAACGACGGAACAAATGACGCTTCTGCGGCATCAAGTTTTGCTGTAGATGTAGCGGCATATTATCAATCTGAGGAAATTGCATACAGCGATTTTAATGGTCGTTGGAGAGCAGGTATTAATCTGCAAAACATGGGGCCAAAAATCAACTACAATAAAGATAAATTAGATGAAAACGCAAACTTTTTGCCTGCTAATTTACGTTTAGGCGCTGGTTTTGATTTTATTTTAGATGAATATAATAAAGTTTGTGTAACAGGAGAAGTTACCAAACTTATGGTGCCAACACCACCGGCCAAAGTTCAGCCGGTAGATAGTAATGAGAATGGACAAATAGATCAAGCTGAAGAAGATGCGGCAACTCTTGCTTACGGTCAAGCTGTTATAGATTACAGAAAAACAGGTTGGGTAAGTGGAATGTTTAATTCATTTAGCGATGCTCCAGGAGGTTTTTCAGAAGAATTAAAAGAAGTAACATGGGCTTTAGGAGCAGAATATTGGTACCAAGATTCATTTGCATTAAGAACGGGTTATTTTCATGAAAGCGAACAAAAAGGAGCTCGTAAATTTTTTACTTTAGGAGCAGGATTTAAATATAATATTATAAAAGTAGATGTTTCTTATTTGTTCTCTGCATCGAAAGTTAGAAATCCATTGGAAAACACATTGCGTTTTTCTCTTACATTTAACTTTGGTGATGATTACGATGAATTATAAAAAAGTATAACTTTAACTGAATCCAAATTCTTTAGAATTTGGATTTTTTTTCCTTAAATATGAAGCAAATTTCTGTTAATGCAAATTTTACCGTTTATAGTTCTATTGATGAACTTAATGAGGTTGAAAAAGAATTAATGAAAAAAGCCATTTCGGCAAGAGAGCAAGCTTATGCACCTTACTCAAGATTTAAGGTAGGGGCTGCTTTATTACTAGAAAATGATGAAGTTGTGGTAGGTTCAAATCAAGAAAATGCAGCCTATCCCTCAGGTTTATGTGCAGAGCGTGTTACGATTTTTTACGCAGGTGCAAATTATCCAAATGTTGGATTTAAAAAATTGTTTATTTCTGCCTCACCTGAAGATCAATTATTAGCAAAACCAATTCCACCTTGTGGAGCTTGTAGGCAAGCTATCGCAGAGTATGAAATTAAACAAGAAACTCCAATAGAAATTTATTTTATGGGAGGCACAGGAGAGGTATATAAGAGTGATTCATTGAGGAATTTATTGCCGTTACTGTTCGACAAGAATTATCTATAACGATTTCGTTGATAAAATTGATAAAAATTAACAAAAAGCAGGAAAAATATTGAAGATTAATTTTTTCAATATTTTTTGAAGTAGTATTTTTGCTAATTATAATTTTTTTGCAAAAAAAAAATTTTAAAAAACAAACTAAACATGAAACCAATCACAAAAGAAGTATACCTAAAGTGGTATGAAGAAATGCAGTTTTGGAGAAAATTCGAGGACAAGTTGGCTGCATTATATATCCAACAAAAAGTAAGAGGATTTCTTCACTTATATAATGGTCAAGAAGCAGTTCTAGCGGGTGCTTTACACGCTATGGATTTATCGAAAGATAAAATGATTACTGCTTA
>JACXVH010000037.1 GCA_014763515.1 Flavobacteriaceae bacterium | reverse complement strand
TCTGTTTTACCTTATCAGTAGTTAATTGGTTCCCCAATGCTTTTATTCCTTTAACTGCAATAAATTCTTCTAAATTAACCGTTAGATTTTCTTTTTGAATACCTTTTATTTTAGCAAAAACAACCTCAGCCATTGGTCGCCAATCAGTAGAAACAATTTCCAATTGAGATTTCTCATGCTCCGAAATAAAAATTTCTTCTTTATTCTCATTTTCAATTAAAAATCGTTTAACATAGTAACGCTCTTTTTCTCCATCATAATAAATGGCTGAAATTGGTTTTGTTGGCTTCCACTTTTCTAGAACAATCATATCGTCATCAAAATGGGTTGTTAGTTCAGGAATAATGGTTTTCACTTTACCCGATTGATTGATGATCAATAATCTATCATTTGGCTTAAATTCGCCTAACAACTCTCCTCTACCATCAACATTTAAACGTTGTACCGTATCGTCAAACCAAATTTTCCTTGGACGAAGTGTCGAAATTCCTTTTTCTTTTAATTCGATACGCTTGATGGGGTATTTTGAAACCGTATTTCCTTTAGAAGCACGCCCTTTAATCATAATATCTGCAAAATCGACATCCCATTTTAGTTTTTTTACACTTCCAACTTGGCGTAATAAAATTGTAACTACTTCAGCCTCGCCATTTGGATTCGCTGAAAAATACAACACTTGGCTTCCAGGTTTTTCTTGTGTTAAATCGTATTCTTTGTCGCGCGTAACTCCAGAAACATTGAAACGTTTAATAAACGAAGCTCCGTTTTTACCATCGCGATAAATCATGTTGTAAATTGTGCGTTTATCGTTTTTATCGAAAACGGCAAGGTGAATAATATCTTTACCAACAAACTTTTTATCGTCTACTTTGGTAATCATCATTTTTCCATCGCGTAAAAACACAATTACATCATCAATATCAGAACAATCGGCAACGTATTCGTCTTTTTTCAAACTTGTTCCAATAAAACCTTCTTCACGATTGACATAAAGCTTCGTATTTCTTAAAACAACTTTCGTTGCTTCAATAGTATCGAAACTTCTTAACTCAGTCTGACGCTCTCGACCTTTACCATATTTCTCTTTTAAAGTTGTAAAATAATCAATCGCAAATTCAATTAAATGATCTAAATGATGTTTTACTTGTTCTATTTCAGTTTCTAATTTTGCAATTGCATCATCTGCTTTATCCGAATCGAAACGCGTAATACGAATCATTGGTATTTGCGTTAATTTTTGCAAATCATCATCTGTAATTTCGCGAATCAAAATATTTTTAAAAGGTTCAAAACGCTTGTATAAATATTGATATAATGACTCTCTATCGCTATACAATTTGAAATCGATATACATTTCTTCACGAATGAATATTTTTTCCAAATTTGCAAAATGCCATTTATTTTCTAATTCATCTAATTGAATCTCAAGCTCTCGCTTTAATATATTTACCGTTCTGTTTGTTGAAATCTTCAACATATCGGAAACACCAATAAATAAAGGTTTGTTACAATTTTCGATAACACAACCTAATGGAGCAATTGACGATTCACAATCAGTAAAAGCATATAAGGCATCAATAGTTTTATCTGGTGATACACCTGCAGGTAAATGCACTAAAATTTCAACCTCAGCAGCTGTATTATCCTCAATTTTCTTGATTTTAATTTTCCCTTTTTCGTTTGCTTTCAAAATACTATCAATCAATTTTGAAGTATCTGTTGCAAATGGAATTTGAGTAATGACTAAAGTCGATTTATCCAATTGTGATATTTTTGCGCGAACTCGAACTCGTCCGCCACGCATTCCATCGTTATAATTGGAAACATCTGCCATTCGGTGACTTTTGGTGAAAACAAAACGTCATTAGCAAACTTGCTCAAGCGGGCTTCAATATAACGCGGAGCAGCAGCACCATCGCCCGTTAAGATATTTCCCCAGTTTCCTTGACAATCGATTAATAAATCTTTTTGCCCAATGTTTACCATGGCATCGCCAATACTTGCATCTCCGTGTGGATGATACTGCATGGTGTGACCGATAATATTGGCAACTTTGTTGTAACGACCATCATCTAACTCTTTCATAGAGTGCATAATACGACGTTGAACGGGTTTAAAACCATCTTCAATTGCCGGAACTGCACGCTCTAAAATTACGTACGATGCATAATCTAAAAACCAGTCTTTGTACATTCCATTTACCTTAACAATAGAATCGGAAGGTTCTAATTGCTCTTGGTTTTCAGGAACATATTCTGGGTTTTCTTCTGGATTTATATTTTGATTTTCTTCCATTTTTTAGTTGACAGTTATCTGTTAACAGATTACAGTTAATTGCTTTTTAGTAATTCCTCTTCTGTGTCTAACTCTACTTTCAAGTTGTTGATGATAAACTCTTGTCGGTCTGGCGTGTTTTTCCCCATATAGAATTCTAATAACTTTTCAATCGACATGGCTTTATCAAGCATAACAGGGTCGAGACGCATATCGGCACCAATAAAATGTTTAAATTCATCGGGTGAAATTTCTCCTAAACCTTTAAATCTTGTAATTTCTGGCTTTGGTTTTAATTTCTCTATGGCGTTAATACGTTCTTCATCACTATAACAATAAATCGTTTCTTTCTTATTACGCACACGGAACAATGGTGTTTGTAAAATATACAAATGTCCTTCTTTGATTAACTCCGGGAAAAACTGCAAGAAAAATGTAATTAATAACAAACGAATATGCATACCATCCACATCGGCATCGGTTGCGATTACAATGTTGTTGTAACGCAGGTTTTCGTAATCTTCTTCAATATCTAAAGCCGCTTGAAGCAAATTAAACTCTTCGTTTTCATATACAATTTTTTTACTCATACCGTAAGAATTTAAAGGCTTCCCACGTAGTGAAAAAACCGCTTGCGTGTTTACATCACGAGATTTTGTAATAGAACCCGAAGCCGAATCACCCTCTGTAATAAAAAGCGTACTTTCTAAGTTTCTTGGATTCTTAATATCGGGTAAATGCACACGACAATCGCGTAATTTTTTATTGTGTAAACTCGCTTTTTTAGCACGCTCTTTTGCTAATTTTCTAATTCCAGAAAGTTCTTTACGTTCGCGTTCTGCTTGAAGAATTTTCTTCAATAAAGCATCGGCAACTTCTGGGTTTTTATGTAAGAAATTATCAAGCTTTGTTTTGATAAAATCATTGATAAACGTACGAACCGTTGGTCCTTTTGGTCCCATATCGGTCGAACCTAATTTTGTTTTCGTTTGCGATTCGAAAACGGGTTCTTCCACTTTTACAGCAATCGCTGCAACAATTGATTTACGAATATCTGATGCTTCAAAGTTCTTATTATAAAACTCTTTCAACGTACGCACAACACCTTCACGGAAAGCACCTAAATGCGTTCCACCTTGCGTAGTATTTTGTCCGTTTACGAAAGAATAATATTCTTCAGAATATTGTGTACGGCTATGCGTTAAAGCGATTTCGATATCTTCACCTTCTAAATGAATAATTGGATATACTCTTTCTTCTTCTAGAATATTTTCTTTTAATAAATCTTTTAAACCATATTCTGAATAAAATTTTTCGCCGTTGTAGTAAATTGTTAATCCACGATTTAGATACGTGTAATTTTTCAACATTTTTTCTACATACTCGTTTCGGTACTTGTAGTTTTTGAAGATTGCTTCATCTGCTATGAATGAAACTTTTGTACCGCGACGTTTTGTAGATTCTACAATATCTTCCTCTAATGTTAAATCGCCAGCAGAGAATTCGGCAGCTTTTTGTTGGTTATCACGAACCGACTCTACTCTAAAATATTTGGAAAGCGCATTTACAGCTTTGGTACCCACACCATTTAGACCAATAGATTTTTTGAATGCTTTAGAATCGTACTTACCACCCGTATTCATTTTGGAAACAACATCTACTACTTTTCCTAAAGGAATACCACGACCATAATCGCGAACATGCGGATATGCTCTTTCCAGTCGAGCGACCGTATATTGTCTTCGGTGTATTGATTTTGCTCTAGCATATACAGATTTTGGATTTTCTGCTAATATAAAGGAAATCAGCAAAAAATGAAACGGTAACAAGAGAAAGTTATTAAGATATTTTAGTTGAAAAACGAATGGTCTATTTTGAAATTTTCGTTACGATTTGTTGAATTTCATTTTGTAATTCAGAATTTGCAATAAGATTTTCATCTACATTAAAATTTTCATAAAACTTTGGTAATGAAAAAGTTGCTAAAATATTTGCGCCATATCGTGGAAAATTATTTTTAGCAATTTCCAATACTGTTGCACCGCCTCGACCTCCTGGTGAAGTTGCCATTAGTAACATATCTTTTCCTTGAAAAACATTTTTTTCTTTTCGGGAAGCCCAATCAAATATGTTTTTGAAAGCAACCGAATAATTGCCATTGTTCTCCGCTAATGAAACCACTAACAAATCCGCTGAATTTATTTTTTGTAAAAATTGTGTTGTTAATTCAGGTTGTCCAATTTCATTTTCAAGATCGACACCAAAAAGTGGTAATTCATAATCGTTTAAATCTAAAATTTCAACTTCAACATTTGTAAATAAACTTGTAACAAAAGTCACTAGTTTTTTATTTATTGAAGTTGAACTATTACTGCCTGCAAATCCTAGTATTTTCATTTTGTTTTTTTTTAAATATACTAAAAGAGAATTATTTTATAAAAAATATTTTTAAATTTTATTGTTTATCAATAAATATTTTATATTTTTGAATAAATTTTAAAACTTATTCAATATGAATTCAAATTATTCAAAAACTATTTTAACTATCATGAATGTATTATTTTGGATAGTTTTTATTGGCTTATGCATTGAAACTGGAGCGCTATTAGTTAATTATTTATATAGTGTTTTTATTAATCCTGAAACAACTTATAAATTGTACAATAAATTAGATTTACACAAATTATTTCAGAAAGATATAGTTGGCTATCATATAGTAATGATTTCAAAATTAATTGTAAATGGTTTAAAGACTTTTATAGCCTATAAAGTTGTTAAATTATTTATGATATTAAAACTTGAAAATCCTTTTACTTTACAAACAACCAAATTTGTAAAGGAAATTAGTTATTGGGTTTTTATTTATGCCATATTTCCAATATTTGTAAATTCAGGTTATATTGATCAATTAAATATACCCAAAACAAAAATTGAATGGAATATCAACGAAACGTTATTTTTTGCAGGATTAATCTATATAATTGCAGTAATTATGCAAAGAGGAACCGAAATTCAAGATGAAAACGATTTAACCGTTTAGATTATGGCAATTATTGTAAACTTAGATGTAATGATGGCAAAACGAAAAATGTCGTTGAATGAACTCTCGGAAAAAGTTGGGTTAACGCTAGCTAATTTATCTATTTTAAAAACCGGAAAAGCAAAAGCTATTAGATTCAGTACTTTAGAAGCGATTTGTGAAGTTTTAGATTGCCAGCCAGGAGATATTTTGGAGTTTAGAGAAGAATAAAAAAAAGCCGCAAATACGGCTTTTTTTTAAAATTTACTTACTCTAAAAAATACAAACCAATAAAACTATATTTTTTATTTAAAAAAGATTAAATACATAAATAGACCTATTAAAAAATATAAACAAAATAATAAACATTCTAATTTATTATTCTCAAGCCAAATTAACCATTGTTTCATAATCTAAATATAATTTAATTAAAGATTGAGCTAAAAAAAACTCTGCAATCAGATGTTATTTTAAAAAGCTGAATACCTTCTTTAGAAAGTAATGTAACCGTTTCATTTAATACAAATTTGTGTTTCAAATAAAAGTCTAATGGACTTTGATAAGCCAGACCGTCTCTACGCTTTAATTTGTTGCCTAAAACTATCCATCCATTTAGCTTATTATTATCAATTGAAGCCATTTCTAACAATTTACTTCCTGTCCCTTTTTTTCAATTTTATTATCAACTATTAAAGCAAAAAATATTTCGTTTTCTAAAGTATAAGTAAATAACCATCCTAAAATATTTTCTCTAGAAATAACTAAATAATGATTTGGGGTATTTTTATTTTTTAAATAGTCATCAAAATCTGACAAATAAAATTGTTCAGGATAATAAATGTTCCAAAGTGATAATAATGTTTCTTTTTCTTTATTATTTAAAACTATTTTTTTTACAATTTCCATAGTATTATTGAATTGCTGTTTTAAATCTTATTGCATGCAATTCTCTCTGATTTATCTGAACCTCCAAATTTTTGTGGTGCCGTCCAACCTCCTGTTCCATTTTTAAATGACTTAAAAGAAAAAATATAATATCCGCATTTTCCATCAGGTAATGAATAAGGAAAAGCTGCTTCTATTTCTCTATATTCTTGCCCTGAAATTGGCTTATAATAAGTCCAATCTGATTCAACAATAATAACTCTAGTAAATTTTTCTTCCCATCCTTGAGAATTCATATTGGCTAATAATTGTGACTCTAAAGTAGCATCTCGTTTTGCCGCACTTGGCAATTCTACATTTTGTATTAACTGTTCAATAAATTTATTATCAACTTTTGAATAATAATCATCTGGATTACCTTGGGAAAAATCAAATTGAAATTCGCCTTTCATTTCTGTTGTTCCAAACTTTGATCCTGAAGTAGACACTAAAACACTAAATGTTTTTTTTCTAGAAGGTTGTTTAGTCATGCCTCTTGCCATGTGAATTGGAGTTATATTCTTATTATCCAAATCAGCTTTAAGAGTAGTTTCTAAATTTGGAATTAAAACAAATTGATAGTATGTGTTTTCTTTACTAAAACTTGGAATTACTTTTACTGAATTATTGGTATAATTTTCAACTTCCCATTTTTCAAACCATTTTTGAAGGCTCACTTCATTTTCATCCGTAACATACAACAATCCAACTCCATAATTATCCAACACTTCACTTATTTTACCTTTCATATATATTGTAGCGTATACCGCATCACCAGTTTTAAAAACAGGATTTATTTCTACAGAATCTTCAGTACCAGGTTTGAATGGCACTTTAGTAAATACAATTTTATTCATATTTTCTTTGTGAAAATTACTCGTGTAAACAGACGCTAATTCATTGTTAGCTTTATTTAATTGTTTATTAGCATAATCCATAACATTTTTTAGTTCTGTATTATTTCCTCCTATAGCATTAAATACTTTTATCACCGTTAAGGCGCGTTGAGAACGCTCACTTAAATCAACTGCACTGAATTTGTCTAATTCATCTAACATATTATATAATCTATTGATGATATTATTAGCTTTTAACAGTTGATCAATATTAATTAAACTTGACTGTAATTGTTGTGCATTAAAATCGGTTTGAATAGCATTTCCAAGTTTTTTAATATTATTTAAAGTTTCTTCCCTATTAAAATTGACCATCTCTTCAATTTGCTGTTTTTGCTTTTTGGCATTTGGAACTTCTAACATACCTATAGTATAAGCTTCAAAATTTTGTAACAAAGCTTGTAATTGAAAGTATTGTTGTGCAAAGTCTTGTTTATTATTTGTTGCTGTCGTTACTTTACCATTTATCTTTTCTATTAAAGCACATAATTCAGATAAGTTTGCGTTTGGTTCTTTTTTAAGCACAAATTCAGCATATTTAATTGCGTTTTTTAAATTGTTTTGAGCTATTTCCATAGCTCCTAAATCGTAGTTTTTTTGTGCTAAATCTAATTGCTTTTTTAAGTTTTTATAAGAAGTATAAGCTGTACTAGATTCTGTTATTATTACAGTCCCTTTATTTGCACAAATATCATTTTCCTGCATTATTAGCATATTTATTTTTTTAGAATCACTATTCAAACTATTTTCATTTGCCATTACTGACAAAGAAAACAACACTATCAAAGAATGAAGTAAAAGCTTTGTTTTCATAAAGTTTATTTTTTTGTTATTTACAAAACTAACTTGTTATACTTTTTGTCATACTACCCAAAATGAGTAGTACATAGCATTATTGTTTAAATGAAATTTGTATCAATTATAAACTATAAAAAATTTTATTATGGAATTTATTTTAATGCTAATTGCATTTTTTGGACTAAATGTTTCGGCTTCTGATTTATCTGATTCAGAAATTAATGATTTAGAAGAAACATACTATGAAATACAAACTGTAAATACTGGTGGTGTTAATGGTATAAGAAGAGAAATACAAACCTTAAAATGATTTCAAAACCGTCTTAATTGACGGTTTTATTTTATCTGATTTTGAAATGATTAAAAAAAACACCTACCTAATTTAGGTAGTACACTCAAATCATTGTTAAAATAATTTTGTTTAAAACTTTAAAAAATAAAAATTATGAAAAAAGTATTACTTTATTTCTTCATTTTGTGCACAGTTAATTACAGCTTTTCACAAATACGAAATGTTAAGGAATTTGGAACCCAAAATTATTTTGAAGTATCATTCTCTCCTCAAACCCCAAATAAATCTTCAGCTAATCGATTTTTTTTCGCTCCTGATTCTGAAGAAGATTTATATTATTATGATTTGTTAAAATATGAACTTATAAAGATAAATTCTAACTTTTCTAGTTTTAAAGAGGTTCTAGCGATTAACGATAATGAAATAGTTGCAATTACAACAAAGGAAAATTCTGTTGTTGAAGAAAAAATAGTCTATTTTAACTTAAGCGGTTCTTCAGTTACTACAATTGATGCCGATCCCTATTTAACAGGAAGTATAGCAGATATTTCAAACTTAGAGATTGTTAACGGTAATATTTTATTTTCTGCTGACTATGACGAAACTACTTATGTTGGTAAAGAACTTTTGACTTTTAATACTAGTACTGGGCAAATTGATTTAATTAAAGATATTAATGAAAACGGGGCAAATAGTTCTAACCCATCAAATTTTGTAAAATATAACGCTGGAGCTTCGGAGTATTTAGTTTTTTCTGCTTCGCCTAATAATTCCTCAGATTTAAGACTTTGGATAACTGACGGAACAAATAGTGGTACTTTTGAAATAAACAATCATCCTACCTTAGGCTTTACAGAGATTTCAGATTTAAGAGTAATAGATACTTTTATATACTTTTCGGGAACTTCAAACAATGATACCGAACTTTATAGAATTGACTTATCAGTAATCAGTAATCCAACAATTGAGTTTATTAAAAATATTAATCCTTCTGGTAATGGAAACCCAAAGGAATTTACAGCCTTTGGAAGTTGGATATATTTTACAGCCGATGATGGTAATGGTATTGAACTATGGAGAACTGATGGAACAAATGCTGGAACCAGCATATTTGACGTTGATCCTACCTCTTCAACTGGAAGTGGTGCTAAAGAACTTATCGTTGTTAATGGAAGATTATATATGAGTGCTAAACGTGGAGCAGCTGGAAAAGAACTTATTGCTTTAACAAATGCTGGGGCTTTTTTAACAATTGATATAAATCAAAATAATAATTACGCAAGTGGAAACAGCTCTCCAAGAAGTTTAATTACTGACGGTATAAATCTTATGTGTATAGCAGATACTGATAACAGTACAAAATTAATAAAATATGATACTAATACTTTCAGTATATATAAATACGAAGATCTTTTGCCTCGACATCAAGGTTTTTTTACAGGAGCTCCTGGTTCTTTCACACCAACCTTTTCTATTTTAAATAATGTATTATTTTTTGGATCATTCACTTCTAATTCAGAAAATATTGAACTCTTTATGGCTAGTGTTAAAACAGATTGTTCACCAATATTAATTTCACAAGTTAATCAATTTAGCTTTGCTCATCAAGGAAATAATTGGGTAGGAATAGAATGGAATAATAATGGAAATACTTATTCAAAACATATTTTAGATGCTCATCCTTATACAGGTCCATCATCTCCAGCAAACAATTTAGCATCTCATGAAGCTAGTGGAACTAATGATTTAGTTAATGGTATCCAATCTGGTATTATTCAAAACATGCCAAGTTTTTCCAACGGAAATTTTAAAGAATATAGAGTTTTTATAACATCAATTTGCCCTAACGGAGGTTTTATAGTAAATCCAACTCCTATAGAAGTTTTTACTTCTGGCATAACTCAAGCTCCTCAAAATGTAACACTATCAAATATTACAGGTAGTACAGTAGATATAAATTTTACTCCTATTAATACAACTAGTGAATATAATTATCATGTAAATGTTTATAATAGAGATGCATCATATTTTGAAGATCCTCAAGTTTTTTCGCAAGTAATATTTAACAGCCCTTATAACTTACAAATAACAGGTTTACAACCAAATACTGATTATGATTTAATTATAACCGAAAATTATACAGGAGGTGGACTTTATTCTTATTCAAATCCTTTAGAAGGACTATATGAATTTTCAACTAACAATATTTTATCAATAAAAAATCAAAATTTAAATAAATTCAGTTTATACCCTAATCCCTCATCAAATTATTTTTCAATTAAAACTGAAAACAACTTGATTATTGATAAAATTTCAATTTATAGTTTAGATGGTAAAAAAGTAAAAGAATTTAATAGTGTACAAAACCAATATTCAATAGATGAACTTGAAACTGGAATATACCTAATAGAAATGTATTCCAATAATAGAAAAGAAACTTTACAGTTGTTTAAAAAGTAATTGGTTAGGTTAATTACAGATGCTTCTTGTTTTAAAACAAGAAGCATCTATTCTTTAAAAGCATTCCTATTTGAATCTTTAAAATAAAATAAATACCTTTCCATAGAGAACTTTATTCATTATTAAATGAAATTAAAAACTTTACTACTTCTTTTATTACTAGCTACGTTACAAAAAACAAAAGCACAAGACATTGATCGTTTTACAGTTTTGTATGATTCAGTTTATAAAGTTTTACATTCTGAAGATCGTTCAAAAGCTGATGAAATTTTTAAAGCTATTTTTAAAATTAAAAATATTGAAAAAATTGACTCTTTAGCTTTTAAATTATACGAGCAATATGCATTTCATTTTTATTTGAAAGGTGATTATGATAAAAGTGCCAAAAACTTATTAAAAGCTACTGATTTTGCAAAAAAAATAAAAAACCAAGAATTAGTATTAGATAGCCAAAATAATTTGGCTTTAATTTTCACAAAACTTGGTGAATACCAAAAAGCTAAGAAAATTTATCAAGAAATTTTATCTAATTACAAAGAGAACGAAACTGGTAAAGGATATACTTCTACATTATCTAATCTCGGATCGAGCTATCAAGCTTTAAATCAAATTGATAGTTCTAATTATATTTTAAACAAAGTGTTAAAAATAAGCGTAAAAAAAGATTACAAAAACATTACCGCTGCAAATTTAAAAGTGCTTTCTAAAAACTATTTAATACAAAAAAAATACAACAATGTATTAAATACTGTTAAAAACCTAAAATTAAAATATTGGAATGACATTGACCCAAAACAAAAGGATGATGTAATGTTTTATAAAGCGGAAGCTAATTATCATTTGGGTAAACATTCTCAAGCTTTATCTGATTTAAATGAAGTCTTTCAATATATGAAACGAATGGATAAAGATCCTTCTATAATTGAACGATTACAATTTAAAAGCAAGGTTTTAAAAGCACTTGGAAAATTTGATGAAGCTTTACAAACATTTGAAGAAGCCTCAAAAATTAGAGACAGTATAGATACTGCAAATATTTCGGCTAAAGTATTAGAAATTGAAGAAAAATATCAAGCAGAAAAAAAAGAAAAAGAAAATATTTTACTACGTGAAGAAACTATTAAGAAAGATTTAGAAATAGCAAAACAAGATTTCTATTTAGCATTCATATTTATTGCACTTTCGTCTGTAATAATATTTTTGGTCGTTTACCAGTTAATAAAATTTAGAAATAAAAACAAACAACTTAAAGCTTCCATATTAAAAAGAGAAAAATTAGAAATTGAACTTACACAAGTAAGAGATAATATTGCAAAAGATTTTCATGATAGTCTAGGAAATAAATTAGCTAGAATAAGCGCTTTATCTGATTTAATGATTCAACATCAAAATAAAAAAAGTAAACAAGAATTTATACATTCCTTAGATTACATAAAAAATGATTCAGATTTACTATATAAACAAACAAAAGATTTTATGTTTTCCTTAAAATCTGGAAGTGATTACATTGAAGAAGTAGTTACTTACATTACTGATTTTGCTCAAGATTTCACAAACTCATTTAAGATTGATTTAATAGTTAATAAATCTATTGATGATAATATAAAATTACCTCATTACTGGAATAGAAATATAATTTTAATTGCAAAAGAAGCTATTACTAATGCTGTAAAACACTCTAAAGCTAAAGAGATTACAACTAGTTTCAATTTAAATTCTAATTATTTAAAGATTGATATTATCGATGATGGCATTGGTTTCGATGAAAAAAATTTAAAAAGAATAAACGGATTAAATAACATGAAAGAAAGAGCTTCTCAAATGGGAGCCACACTGAATGTAAATTCAAATAGTAGAGGAACAACTATTACTATTGAAGTGAACATTAAAGAAAAAATTTCTGAAGATGAATAATACTAATACTACATACAAAGTTGTTATAATTGAAGACAATGAACCTCTAAACGATATTTTTAGAGAAAATATTAATGTAACTGAAGATTTTAAAGTAGTGGGCACATATCTTAATGCAGAAAATGCTTTAGAATTTTTCAAAGAAGATTTACCTGATATTGTATTAATGGATATCGAACTACCCGGAATGAATGGCATTTTATGCACTAAAGAAATAAAAAAAATAAGCCCAAAAACCATTGTTATAATGGTAACTGTTTACGAAAACTCCGAAATAGTTTTTGATGCTCTTTGTGCTGGTGCTTCGGGTTATTTAACAAAGAATGTAACGAGTGACAAAATGATTTCCGCATTAAAAGAATCTGTAGCGGGTGGCGCCCCTATGAGTATTAACATTGCTAAAATGGTGGTACAATCGTTTCAAAAGGCACCTGATAGTATACTAACTGAAAGAGAAACTCAAGTACTAACTATGCTTTCACAAGGCAGTTCATATAAATCTATTGCATTAGAATATGATATAAGTGTTAATACAATAAAATATCATATTAAAAACATTTATGATAAACTTCAAGTTCATTCAAAAGAAGAAGCAATAAAAGAAGCAAATAACCGTAAATTGATTTAAGCCTACCTAACATGGGTAGTTTAGTTAGAAAGAATATTGTTTTGATTTGTAATTAAATTAATAAACTTTTTAACTATGAAAAATTTAAACATTGCTTTTTTACTATTATTTATTTTTATTTCATGTTCATCTGATGATGAAAGTTCAACATCTTATGATTTTACATTCAATAATCAAACTTTTTCGGTGGATGAAGGAGCCAAAAATCAAACAGAAATAGGTCAAATTATTATTTCATCTGAACAAAATCAAACATTTACATTTGCATTAATAAATGAAAGTGTTAATGGAGCTTTTTACATAGACAACAATGGTAAATTATTTGTGAATGAAGAATTTCCATTTGATTATGAAACTAACACTCAACTTTCAACTACCATTAGAGCTACAAATGGAACTATCGAAAAAGATGCAATAATTACAGTTAACATTAATGACCTTGACTTTCCAATGTTTGGCTTAAAAGCTGGCTATTTATTTGATTCTACAACAAACAATCAAGCAAATGACATTTTAGGTAACTTTATTGGAACAATAACTGGTGGAGTAAATTTAGCTTCAAATAGAAATAACGAGTCAAATAAAGCACTACAATTTAATAGTGGTCAAGTTGAAATTGACAAAAGTTTAGTAAATGGATTAGCTACTTTTACCATAAGTGGCTGGATAAACAATCCTAATAATGATAATGGACCAATTCTGACAAAAGGAAATGGAACAATTTATGATTTTGAAATTTATAAAGGTAATTCTGGTACTTTTTTTAGATACAATAGTCCAACTACAGGTTTACATAATTCACTAACACCTTATAATTCAACACCAAATGAATGGTTTCATTTTATTTTAAAAGTAGAAAACAATATTACATGGACATTATATATAGATGGAAATCAAACTGATACTAGAACATTTAATGAGGGAAATAGCTGGGAAAATGAAAATATTAAAATTGGTGGATTATATGGAAACTATTGGAATGGTATAATAGATGATTTATTATTTTATGATAGAGCATTAACTAACACCGAAATTTCTCAACTTGCAACTGATTCATTTTAATATTTTTATTAAAAAACTACCCATTTTTCGGTAAATAAAATTTATTGTCATTTTACTAAGTTTGAAATTTGACGTATACAATAAAAACTTTAATAAAACTTAACTGAAATGAAAAAAAAAAAATAATTCCCCAAAAATTATTGGGCTTGTTTTAATAGTAATAAGAATTTAAACATTCAGCAACTAAATTTTTGATTTCAAATCAAATTACAAATCTATAATTGCAGTTGCTCTTGGATGTGTGTTACTACTAAATAGAAAGAAAAAGTAATTAATACAAAGTTTCTCGAAGAATACTTGTTAAACTAAAAAAAGACACTATCCTAAAAAGTGTGTAAGTTAATAATAATGGGGTTTGACTTTTTAATTAAAGTTGAACCCTTTTTTCAAAAATAGTTAAGAACTGATTA
>JACXVH010000351.1 GCA_014763515.1 Flavobacteriaceae bacterium | reverse complement strand
CAAAAACAAAAAGAAAATGGAAACATCAAGTTGGATTTTATTTATATTACTGGTACAAGTTATTCACGGATTAGGAACTTGGAAACTATATATAAAAGCTGGTAGAAAAGCTTGGGAAGCATTCGTTCCTATTTACAATTCAATAGTTTTAATGAAAATTATTAATCGCCCTTCATGGTGGACATTTTTACTTTTCGTTCCTATTATTAATTTATTTATGTTTCCAATTGTTTGGATTGAAACACTAAGAACTTTCGGTAAAAAATCTACCTTAGATATGGTTCTTGGTATTGTAACTTTTGGATTTTATATTGCATATGTAAATTACACACAAGAAGTTACTTATCATTCTGAACGTGATTTAAAAGCTCCAACAAAAGCCATGGATACTGTTGGTTCAATCGCTTTTGCCATAATAGTTGCAACTTTTGTTCACACCTATTTTATTCAGCCGTTTACTATTCCAACATCTTCATTAGAAAAAACATTATTAGTTGGTGACTTTTTATTTGTTAGTAAATTTCATTACGGTGCAAGAACTCCTATGACTGCTGTTGCAGCACCAATGGTTCATGATACGTTACCAATTGTTCATACAAAATCTTATACAAAATGGCCACAATTACCATATTTTAGATTCCCAGGTTTTCAAAAAGTAGAACGAAATGATATTGTAGTTTTTAACTGGCCTGTAGACACTGTTTACAAATTTTTTGACCGCTCTGGAAGAAGAGCTGACAAACCTATTGACAAAAAATCGAATTACGTTAAGAGATGCG
The DNA here is from genome assembly GCA_014763515.1 of Flavobacteriaceae bacterium. Lineage (GTDB taxonomy): Bacteria > Bacteroidota > Bacteroidia > Flavobacteriales > Flavobacteriaceae > Flavobacterium. The sequence goes on along the minus strand of JACXVH010000351.1, from coordinate 634 downwards.
TTGGTATTGCTGGTGATGAAATTCAAATTAAAGAAGGAATTTTGTATGTAAACGGACAAGTATTGCAATTACCCGAAAGAGCAAAACCTCAATTTTCTTATAAAGTAGCAATTGATGGCAAAACACCAATCAATTTTGAATATCTTTTAAAAGAGTTGAATATTACTGATCCTGCTTATCAAATTACACAAGACACTATTATTTTTAGAGCCTTACCTGATGAAAGTGTTGCACGATTGAAAAATGTTCCAGGAATTACAAATGTTATTCGTATTGTGTCTCACGATGTTGAAAAAGGAATTTTTCCTCATACAAAAAATTGGAACGTAGACAATTTAGGCCCAATTTACATTCCACAAGAAGGAAAAACAGTTGAATTAAATGCTGAAACTTTACCTTTTTATAAAAATATAATTACGGACTACGAACACAACAAACTGGAAGTAAACGGTAATGAAATTAGAATAAATGGTAAAGTAGTTACAAGCTATACTTTTAAACAAAACTATTATTGGATGATGGGTGATAATCGCCACAATTCTGAGGATTCTCGTTATTGGGGTTATGTACCTGAAGACCACATTGTAGGAAAACCAATATTCATCTGGATGAGTATTGACGGTATAAACAACGG
>JACXVH010000350.1 GCA_014763515.1 Flavobacteriaceae bacterium | reverse complement strand
ATTACAAAACAGATAATAATGTATTGTATCTTGATACAAATATGGATGCTGGACATGGTGGAGCATCAGGAAGATTTGAGGCGCTTAAAGAAGTGGCTAAAGAATTTGCCTTTTTATTAGATTTAGAAAAAATTAAGGAATAGTTTAACTTTTTTTGTTAAATTTGCAAGGTTTTGGTGTTCAAAAAAAAAGAGAGACACTACGCAAATTAATATAGATTTTATGAAAGAAGAAATAAAAGCCTATAACAATGTACTGGAATTAATTGGTAACACTCCAATTTTGAAATTAGCGAAGATTACTGAAAATATGGAAGGTAATTTTTATGCAAAAGTCGAAGCTTTTAATCCAGGACATTCTACAAAAGATAGAATAGCTTTATATATTATTGAAGAAGCCGAAAGAAAAGGAATTTTAAAACCTGGTGATACAATTATAGAAACTACTTCAGGAAATACAGGTTTTAGCTTAGCAATGGTAAGTATTATTAAAGGTTACGATTGTATTTTAGCGGTAAGTTCTAAATCTTCAAAAGATAAAATTGATATGTTAAGAGCTATGGGTGCAAAAGTTTATGTTTGCCCAGCTCACGTCTCTGCTGATGATGAACGTTCATATTATAATGTTGCAAAAAGATTACACGAAGAAACTAAAGGTTCTGTTTACATCAATCAGTATTTTAATGAACTAAATATTGAGGCACATTATAGATCTACTGGGCCCGAAATTTGGGAACAAACAAACGGAAAAATCACACATTTAATTGCATGTAGTGGAACTGGAGGAACTATTTCTGGAACTGCAAAGTTTTTAAAAGAAATGAATCCTAATATCAAGGTTTTAGGTGTTGATGCTTTTGGTTCTGTTTTAAAGAAATACCACGAAACAAAAGAGTTTGATAGTAATGAAATTTTCCCCTATAGAATTGAAGGTTTAGGAAAAAACTTAATTCCAACTGCAACTGATTTTGATCTTATTGATAAATTTATTAAAGTAACTGACGAAGATAGTGCGCATACTGCAAGAGAAATAGCTAAAACTGAAGGATTATTTGTAGGTTACACTTCGGGTGCAGCTTTTCAAGCTACAAAACAGTATGCTGAAGAAGGGGAATTTACCGCTGATAGTAATGTAGTAATTATATTTCCAGATCATGGATCTCGTTATATGAGTAAAATTTACAGTGATGAATGGATGAGTGAACAAGGTTTTTATGACAGTGTAAATTTAGAACAAACTCAAAAAATTGAGATTATAAAATAGTATAAAAATGATATTAAAAAAAGCTCCAAAAATTGGAGCTTTTTTTATGTAGTGTCTTGTCCTGAAAAAAGTTGACTAAAAAACAAGAAAAATGTCAACATTAAAAGATTCTCAAAAATTACAGAGAGCTCTACAGTTTTATAGTGAAGCA
>JACXVH010000036.1 GCA_014763515.1 Flavobacteriaceae bacterium | reverse complement strand
CGTAAACTTGGTTTCTGTATATCTTCTAAACTTAAAATTTCTGCTAAAACATGAGAAGGTCGAACACTTCCGCTTTGGCAAGCACTTCCGCGAGAAACTGCAATTCCTTTCATATCTAAAGCAAATAAAATCATTGATGTTTTATCTGTAGAAAATGGTAACATTACATTCATCAAATTATAAAAAGTTTCATTACTAAAACTTCCATCAAACTGTTCGCCATTAAAAATAACTTCTGGAAAAGCTTCTAACAATTGTTCGCGCAAATAGTTTTTTAAATTCTGAATGTAATTTCTTTCTTCTTCTAATTTTAAATATGAAATTTCTAAGGCTTTTGCCATTCCTGCAATTTGATGAACAGCTTCTGTACCGGCACGCCAACCTTTTTCTTGTTCGCCACCAAAAAGCAAAGGCTGCAACACATGATTTTTCTTTACATATAAAAAACCAACACCTTTTGGTCCATGAAATTTATGTGCACTAGCCGTTATAAAATCTACTGGAAGTAATTCTAAGTTTAATTCAATTTTTCCAACAGATTGTACTGTATCAGAATGAAATAAAGTATTATAATTTTGACACAAGTTACCCACTTTTACTAAATCGAGAATAGTTCCTATTTCATTGTTTACATGCATTAAACTCACTAAGGTTTTCCCTTGCGTTTCTTCAGATAAAATATTCTCTAATTCATGGTAATTTATTGCTCCATTGTTCTCTAATGGAACAAATTCTACAGAAATACCATATTCGCTTTGCAAAGCCAAAACAGTATATAAAACCGCATGATGTTCAATTTTACTAGTAATAATGCGCTTTACACCAAAATCTTTTACTGCCGAACGTAAAACCCAATTATTAGATTCTGTTCCACATGAAGTAAATAAAATTTCGCTTGATTTAGCACCAATTAATGAGGCTATTGTTTTTCTTGACGTTTCTAAAATTACTTTTGCACTGCGTCCAAAACTATGAGTGGAAGAAGCGTTTCCAAATTCCTGACTCATTACCTCTGTCATTCGAGTAATAACTTCAGGGCGAATTCTTGTTGTTGAAGCATTATCAAGATATACCTTTTCCATTTACTTTTTTTTTGCAAAGATACGAAACACCTAAAGACATGTTGAAACATAGCATAAAAAAAGCCACTTCATTTAAAAGTGGCTTTTTATAGTTTTATATTATTTCTTAGTGTCCTCCACTAACTTTTTTATCGAAACTGATTCCTTGTTTTGTTAAAATATCTTTTACAGCATAAGCATAGAAAGCTAAATAAGCAAAACAAACAATTCCTACTATATAACTAAAGTGAGGAGATGTAAAATCGGCAACAAAACCTTGAATCCAACTTACAATTCCACCACCCATAATCATCATAATTAAGAAATTACTTCCTTGAGTAGTATGTTTTCCTAAACCACTAATTGCTAATGTAAAAATACATGGCCATAATGTTGAACAAAATAAGCCAACACTAGTAAATGCATAGACGCTTACCATTCCACTTGTTGCCATTCCTGTCGCTAATGCTACAATTCCTAAACCAGAAAATATTAATAACATATTTGCAGGATTCCCTTTACTTGCAAAGTCGGCACCAATTAACAATAAAATAACTACTGCATAAATATAAAATGGTTGTAATTCTTTTCCTGCCAAATAACTTGCTAATAAAAACACACCAAAAGCAATATATGGCATAATTAACTTCATAATTTTTTGAGAAGCTTCTGACAATCCTAATGCTTCTACAGCACCTGTCCAACGACCAATCATTAAACTTGCCCAATATAATGAAACATAAGGAGCCACATCACTAATTGACATTCCTAAACCTGACTCTAAATAAGCAGGCATATTACTTGCCGTAGATACTTCTACACCCACATATAAGAAAATAGCTAACATTCCCAAAACTAATTGTGGATATTTTAAAGCAGAAGAACGAGCATCCTTTACACTACTATGATTTTCTTCTTCTTGTTGTTCTTCAATTTTATTTGGCAAACTAGAAAACTTTAATAAAATCGCAACTAAAGCAAACGCTAATCCTAAAATTAAATAAGGAACTTTTACCGTTGCAATATCAATTACATGGTCGGCTGCTGGTTTTGTACCAAAAATTGCAAGTGTCACAATTAACGGTCCAATTGTCGTTCCGAAGTTATTAATACCTCCAGCCAAAGTTAAGCGTTGAGAACCTGTTGTAATAGGTCCTAACACAATAGCTAAAGGATTTGCTACTGTTTGCTGTAAAGAAAAACCTAAACCTACAATAAATAATCCCGATAACATTAAAGTAAATGAACCTGAATTTGCGGCAGGATAAAACAATAACGTTCCTAAAGCAGAAATCAACAAACCTAGAGACAAACTATTTTTATAACCCAATCTTTGAACAATATCTACTTTCATCATTTTTGAAATGAGCATGTATAATATTGCTCCAACAGTATATGCTACATAAAAAGCAAATGAAACCAATTGACTTTGCCTTTGGGATAAATCAAATGCTTTCTTAAAAACGGGAATTAAAATATCGTTACTAGCTGCAACGAATCCCCAAAAGAAAAATACAGAAACTAATGGTATAAATTGAGACCATTTGGTTTGAACGTTTATTGTACTCATATAAGTTTGTTTGTTTTTAGTTGATTTAACTTGAAATTACATGAAATATAAATCAAGCACATAAAAGTCGATATTTTTAATGAATTTAACGAAAATAAATCAAAGTTTTTTTTCACAAAATCATAAATATATGTTTTACAGACTTTAAAATATATGATTTTAATAAAAAGAAATACCTCTGTTTATAAATATTGAATATTAACCTTATTTTTGTTTTTTAAAATTTTATTTCAATGAAAAAAATCTTAGGTTTATTACTATTATCAATTTCATTACACTCATGTGACGATGGAGATATGCAATTAAAAACATTCAACTTTGATAATGAAACAGTTCAAGAATGTAATTCGTTATTATATATTATAAACGGAAAAGAAGTAATGATTTTAGACATTCCAGGATCTAATTTCTTGCAAACTCCAACCGAACCCGGAAACCCTATAGTATACACCTTAACCTCATCAGATAATTTAATTTATAGATTATATTCTGACAATGTAACCTCATCTACTATTTGTTCAACTATTCCACCTGCTTCTCCTACTGTAAAGGAAGAATACGTGGCAAATCCAGGCGGACAAATTCAAATCATTACAAATGTCTTAACTGAAGTTAACAGCACTACAAAATCAACCAAAATTAGCTATACACATCAAATTAGATTGATTAACTGTCAATTCTCAAATGGGGACCAAACAAACACTTATACAGACTTTTTATTTGGAAACTATATTTCTGAAACCAATACAATGAGTTACAACTTTAGTATAAGTACTGATTCTTGCGATTCTAATACTATTTACAGAAATAATTCAAATCAAGCTTTAATTTTAGACTTTAACACTTTTAATTTCCCTACAGCTACTGGAACAACAACGGTAACATTAGATGCAGACAACAGAGTTATTTCACGATTATATACTGGTGGAGGTTTAAGTAATTCTAGCATATGTGCTGCAACACTTCCTTCACCATTAGAATTATTAGAAGAATGGATCGCAGAAGAAGGTACTGCTGAAATTACAACTGCTTTAACCGATATTAACGGAACCACTTATTTTGAACATACCATTACACTTTTAAATTGCAATTACAAGAAAGACGATTTAAGTTATTTTCACGACCAATTCACTTTTGGAACTTATCTAGTTCCCAATTAAAAATACGATTATTGCAAACAAAAAAGAGGCGCCTAAAACGCCTCTTTTTTTATTGCTCTAACATTCTGTTTAAAATAAACTTCAGTCGCTCCTAAACCATATTTCCGATAGCTTGCATCTTGAAAAACCAGGTTCTCATACCTGCCCAATAAAAATTCAATTTCCGACTTTAAAACGCCCTCACCAACACCATGAATTAACACCAATCGCGGTAGCCTATTTTTGATACAAAAATCAACCTTCCTTTTTACTTCATCCATTTGAATATTGAGCATATCATAATTAGACATTCCTCTTGTAGAAGGGACTAATTTTTCAATATGCAAATCAACTTCAAGTACAAAATCTTCCTTTTTAGAAGGTTTAATTTTTACAGTTTTGTGTTTTTTTGGTGAATTTTTATCACTTAAAACTTCAGTTAAACTTTTTGAAGAGAAAATATAATCTAAATCATTCATTTTATTTATTTTAACCAATTCGTTGACAAAAAATGTCATCGTAAAATTATCATCAGTTTCAATGGTAATTTGATCATTTTTAATTTGTTTCACTACACCTTCAATCACATCATCTAAAACCGCAACTCTATCTCCTATTTCAAAAAAATTATTCTTCATTTTCTTCCTCTTTACTGGGTATTTTTTTCGTCAATCTGTACAACCCTACCATAAAAATTGCTACGCAAAAAATCATTAAAAACTTGTTTGGTTCAAGTTTACTTTGCTCCCATAAAGCATAAAATCCGCAACCAAAAAAAACTATTATTAATAACCAATTTTTCATCTTAAAAAATATTTTTTCCAAATATACTAAATCAAAAAAATTATTTTAATAAAGTATTTTTTTGTAAAATTGTATTCAATCAATTTTATAAAAAATGGAAGAATACATGTTACCTTGTATGAGCAAAAAACTTTTTGGTATTGAGTGTTTAGGATGCGGTACGCAAAGAGCTCTAATATTGCTTTTAAAAGGAGAATTTGTAGAAGCTTTTAAAATGTATCCTCCTATTTATACTTTAGTCATTTTATTTTTCTTTTTATTTCTTCACATTGTGGACAAATCAAGAAACTATACTCGTATAGTTATTTCACTTGCTATAATAAATCTAATTATAATGATATTATCTTACGCTTATAAAATGTATAATTACTAACCTTTAAACTATATTAAAAAATGGGAAATCAAAAACTACCTAATGCTACCCCTGTTCTTGTTCTTGGTATTATTTCAATTATTACATGTTGTTGCTACGGAATTGTAGGAGCAATTGCAGGAATTGTTGGCTTAGTACTGGCAAAAAAAGATTTAGTACTATACAACGAGAATCCAACTGCTTACAGCAATTACAATAATTTAAAAATTGGTCGCATTCTTTGTATCGTGGGAATCGTATTAAGTATATTATATATTGTTTATATCATAGCTTTGATTTCAATGTTTGGAATGGAAACACTTCAAGATCCTCAAGTATTACAAGAAAAAATAAGAGAGATGATGGGAAAATAATCTTATAAAAATATTTTTACAAAAAAAGAGAAGCAGTGCTTCTCTTTTTTTATTTTACTAAAAACCAATACTTTATAATATAATTTTATTCAATATTCATTTTTGGCACGTAAATTGGGATTACCTAATCAAACAACAAAACAAATAAAGTTGTTTAAATGTTTAACCTTAAATTGATGTATTATGAAAAAAATTACTTTAGTATTGAGTGTAGTAGTTCTTTTATTTGGAACAAGTATTGCTAAAGCATCAGCAGAAAAGGTTTTTGATGATGTGGAAAGAGGAATGTATCCTCCAGTAGATTACCGTTACGCTGAACCAATTGTGTTCATGGAGAGAGGAATTGAATTTATGGTATTACCAAATGGAGAATTTGATTTTAATACTGTTGCTACTACTGCTCCAAGACCAAGAAATACAACTTATGGTGCTCCAAGAGGAAACGCATACGGTTATTATGGAAATTCAAATGTAGGAGTTCGTGTAGAACATGATTATATGGGACGTGTTAGACGTATTGGAAACGTATACATTAACTACGACAACGTAGGTAGAGTAAAAAGAATTGGTACCGTTTATATGAGATATAACAGTTTTGCGCTAACACAAGTAGGTGGTTTAAGAATTGTATATGATCGAAGAGGACGAATTGTAAACATTGTAGGAAATGTAAATAGTTCTAGTTATGGCTACAACTATAGCCCACAAGGAAACCATTACAGTCCTTCAAACGGAAACTACAACTACGACTACAATGACGATTATGGATATAATGATAACGACTTCTACTACTATAGAACCGATAGTACAAAAGCCAAAATGAGCAATGACGATGTTGTGGAAATCAAAAAAACTGAAAAAGAAAGTTTAGATCGTAAAAAATAAAGTAAATAGATTAGTTGGTTAGTTTGTTAAAAGTCCTGCGGCGCTCAATGCAAAGCAGGATTTTTTATTTTAACACACTTGCTAATTCACTTGTTAAAGCCTTTCTACTGTATTTTTGAAGTCCAACGGCATGAACTTTCAATTCATCTTTTAAAAATGCATTAAAAAGCTCTAAAATGTGGATTTTAATCAGTTCTTTATCGTCATAGGTAAAGAATTTACCAGTATTAGTTTCTTTTATTATGGAAGCAAAATCAGCATTTTTAGGTCCAATTGCTATAATTGGTCTATCGGAAACAATATACTCAAAAACTTTTCCTGGAATAATGCATTTTGTTTCTTTAGAATTTATTTCAATTAATAACAATACTTGCGAACATCTTTGTTCTTGTAAGGCTTCTTCGTGTGAAACATAACCTAAATGATGAACAAAATTTTCAAGTCCGCTATCTTTTATGGAACTTAGAACATCTTCGCTTACAGCTCCAATTAGTTTTAGTTCGAATAAATTAGCAAAATCATTATTCTCATCAACCAATTCGTTTAAAACTTCCCATAATACTTTTGGATTTCTTTCAGAAAGCAATGAACCGATATGTGCCAAAGAAAATTTTTCATCCATTGGCTTCTTCTCTACTCTTTCTACATCGTAACCATTTGTAATTACAGAAATTGGTTTAGAAGTAATTGCTTCAAACTCTTTTTTGGTTGTTGGCGAGGTAACAATAACTTCATCACAAGTGTTTAAAACTTTTTTTTCTAAAGTCTTATGTTTTTTTGTAGCCCAATTACTCAACTTTAACTTATTGTGATAACCAATTGTTGTCCAAGGATCACGAAAATCGGTAATCCAATTTACATTTGTTTCTTTTTTTAAATGTAAACCTATTAAATGCAAACTATGAGGTGGACCAGTAGTGATGATGGTTTCTATTTGATGTTCAACAACATATTTCTTCAAATAATTTACCGATGGTTTTACCCATAAAACACGAGCATCTGGAATAAATAGATTGCCTCTTATCCACAACATCAGTTTTTCTAAAAAAGATTGCTTTTTCTTTTCAGAAATTATTCCTGAACTTATTTTTTTTGCTTTCCCTTTTGAAAAAGCAGCCGCTAAAGCATAAGGTTCTCTAATTTTTTGTTTTACAATAATAGCCTTGTTTGAAACTTCATTAAGTAATTTTTCATCAACTAAAGGATAAGTTGGATTTTCTGGAATATATACATGAGGTTCAATTCCAAAATCGGGTAAATACTTAACAAATTTCAACCAACGTTGCACTCCTGGACCTCCAGCTGGCGGCCAGTAATAGGTAATAATGAGTATTTTCTTCTTATCCAAGCGTTTGATTTTACAAAAATTACACCCCTAAAGTCCCTTCGAGAGGACAATTAATCTTCTTTAATTTTATAAATTCCGAAACCAATTAATAAAACCATCAAAATCGAACTTCCTAAAGCAATTTTACTTCCTGTTGCAACAACTTCTGGTTCAAATTTGAATTCAATCGTATGTTTTCCTGCAGGAATTTGTAAACCTCGCAATACATAATTTACATTGTAAATTGGAGTTTCTTTCCCATCAATAGTCGCTTTCCATCCATTTTTATAATACATTTCAGAAAACACTGCAAAACCTTCATTTGAATTATTAGATATATATTTTAAATAATTTGGTTTATATACTTCTAATTGAATTGAAGCTAATGAATCTTTTTTATATTCTTGATTTCTAAAAAAATGCTTAGAATAAGATGTTAAACTATTTTCTTTAACACTATTCATTATCTGAAAAATAGTTGCTTCATTCTTTGTGTCTAGTTTATCTAAAGCTTTCATTTCTTCATCTGCAGAATTAACTACTTTCACTTTTTCTACAAACCAAGCATTTCCGTTAGCCGAAGGATTTTTTATTACAATATCTTGTTCTCTACCTGGAAAAATTAAATATTTTACATTTAATAAATCTAAAACAGCATTACTTTTGTTTAAATTGCCCGTTTCTAAATCTACTGAATTAAACAATTCATCAAACTTATTTTCTACTTCATAATTAAACAATTCATCCATTCTTCTCGGTCTAACAGCACTGTATCCACCAACAGATTTATGAAAATATGAGGTTCTTCCTTGTAATCTTCCTTGAACTTCATATACTCTAAAAATTGAGTTATCGCTTAAAATTTCTTTATCGGCTTCTGTTTGCTGAAAAGGAGTTTGCATTCTATAAGCCTCTACAAACTTATCTTGCGCTACATATTTTTTGTCAATTGTAAACAAATCGGATACCATTAATAATCCCACAACTACAACTGCAATTGTTGACGATAATTTTTCTTTAGTATATAAAAATAAAGCTCCCGCAACAGCTAAAACAAAAAACAAACCTCTCAACAAATCGTTTGTAAACATGTTTTTACGATCTTGCTTTAACGCATTAACAAAACCAACTCCAAATGAGTTATCGCCACTTTGTTGAAAAACTTCTAACAATCTTCCATCAATAGCACCAGTAAAACTAAACATTCCTTTTAAAACGAGTAACGCAACTAGAAGTCCGCCTGTATAAATAACTGAATTCTTTAATCCTTTTAATCGCTCATCTTGAGAAGTTTTAAAAAAAGATTGTAATCCCATCATCGCTAAAATAGGGAAACACAATTCTAATACAACTTGTATCGATGAAACCGCTCTAAATTTGTCATATAAAGGCACATAATTCACGAAAAACTTCGTTAAGAAATCAAAGTTTTTTCCCCACGACAAGAATAAAGAAATTAAAATTCCAGCAACAAAAACATATTTTACTTTTCTATTATCTATAAACAATGCTAACATTGCCAAGAAAAACACTACTATTCCTATATAAGCTGGAGCTTCAACAATAGGTTGATCTCCCCAATACGTTCTTCCATATTCTTGTGTTGTTTGTAGTGCTTCGTAAGGAGATGCTCCATAACCTAATAAATATTTATAAACTTCAGAATCTTCAGTTAAAGTTTCGCCATGACCACCACCGTACAATCTTGGTGCTATTAAGTTTAAACTTTCCCCTATTCCATAACTATATTCTGTAATATAATCATACTTCATAGAGGTTTTAGTATCATTTTGGGTTCCATCTGGATTAAAAGTCAATTCACTTTTACCTCTTATACTATAATCAGTATATTCTGAAGTTGCCATTAAATTTGTAGCATTGGCACCAATTGCTAAAATTCCTGCCACTGCAAAAACACCTAATATCTTTGCTAAATCATTAAAAGCTTTTTCTTTTACTAATTGTACGATGTAATAAACACCAACAATTAAAAGTAGAATTAATAAATAATAAGTCATTTGAAAGTGATTGGCTTGAATTTCTAATGCTGCTGCCAACATAGTTAAAATTCCGCCTGACCAATATCGTTTTTGAAAAACTAATAAAACTCCAGCTAAAACCATTGGAAAATAAGCAATTGCATGTGCTTTTGCGTTATGTCCTACACCAAGTATTATAACTAGATATGTTGAAAAACCAAAAGCTAAAGCTCCAAAAAAGGCTTTTAAAGGATCAATTTTTAACACCATTAATAAAATATAAAATCCTAAGAAATATAAAAACAAATAATCTGCAGGACGTGGTAAAAAACGTAATAAAGAATCTACCTTTTTAACATAATTATGAGGATATTGCGCTCCTAATTGATAAGTTGGCATTCCGCCAAATGCACTATTCGTCCAATACGGTTCTTCATTATTTTCTGCACGAAAATCGTTTTGTTCTTTTGCCATTCCGGTATATTGTGCAATATCCGATTGAAATATTACTTTTCCTTCTAAAACGGGATAAAAATAAATTAAGGCTACAATTACAAAACCAATTACAGCTAAGCCATGAGGCCAAAAAGATTTTAACTTTTGCATAAAAAATAATTTGGTTGCTAAGGTAATTAAAAAAAGGATATTGGTAAACCAATATCCTTTAGGGCAAATTTGTGAATTAATAATTATTCAATTTCTTCAAAATCTACATATTCACCAACTTTTTTCTTCTCTTTTGGCATTTCTTTTTGAGCTGATTTTTGTTGGTTATATTGTTGATTATTATAAGCTTCTTGCTGTCTTCTCATTTGTTCTTCCATCTTTTCTTGAACCTTTTGTGCTGTTTTTTGCACTAAAATTGGAGCAAAAAGTCTAACTAAGAACTTAAAGAAATAGTAAAATAAAATAATGTATAACAAGGTTCTAAGAAAACCTAATACTGAAGCAGTCTCCATTTTACATCTAATTTAAAATTCAAATATACCATTATTAGAAGCTAATTCCATAAAATTGTTTCTTAAAATTATGATAAAAAACATTATTTTTGAAAATAAAATTAAAAGTATGAAGTTCACAAAAAGCTTATTAATTGCGTCTTTATTTGGCATTCAGCTCATCAACGCCCAATTTACAGACGACATTAATTCGAACCGCCCTGGTAAATCGATGATGGCGTTTTCTGTTGGTAAAACTATTATTCAAGCCGAAACTGGTTTGTCTTATATTTCTGAAAATCATGATAAATTAAATTATGATGCA
>JACXVH010000035.1 GCA_014763515.1 Flavobacteriaceae bacterium | reverse complement strand
AATTATACAATGAAAAAAATTCTTTTAATTCTAGCTTTAATGCTAAGTATGGTAAGCTTTGCTAACAATAGCGAAACAAAGACGGAAACTGCTGAAGTAGTATCTTGTACTTTAGAAGTAAGAAACAGTAAAGATACGGTTTTACATACAAGACAGTTTAGTACTGAAAAAGATTTATTGACATATTGTTATGATTCTGTAATGATGTATTATATGTATTCATATACAGATTTTGAAACAGGTCAATCGATGGATATGTATCAAGTTGTAACAACTAGACGCTGTATAACAGTTTAGTAACTTAAATAATCCCAAATTTTAAGTTTGGAATTTTTATTTTTTATGAAAAAAATCTATAAAATACTTATAATTTATTTAGGGTTTACAGTTTCTACATTCGGACAAACTCTACTAGTTAAATATTGTGAAAATTCAATTATTTCAGAGGAAAGATTAAAGGAGTTGCCAGAAGAAATTAGGAATGAAAGAATGAAGAAAAAAAAATATAATTTATTTGTTGATGTAAATAAAGGTTTGTCTTATTATGTGAATGATGTTTATACTAAAAACTCTAATTATAACACTGAGTATGAAAAAGAGACGCAATATGACGATCATTTAGAAATAAGTACTACAAAAGTAATTGTTGACCTGAAGAATACTGAGAAATTTTATTATAAAGATTTTGGTAAGGATGAAATGCTCTTTGAGTTTTTTAATGGTGACCAGTTGTTTACGGGTAAAGACTCTTTAAAAAATTGGAATTGGCAATTAACAAATGAAACTAAAATAATTTATGGTTATACTTGTAAAAAAGCAACGGCTGTTTGGGGTAGGGGTGAGTATGTTGCATGGTTTACTGAAGATATTCCTGTACAGGCAGGTCCAGAAAAATTTGATGGTTTACCTGGTTTGATTTTATATGTTGGAACTCCGTATTATGAATATTCTGCCGTGTTGGTTAAAGAGATTAAAGATAAGGTTAATATTGAAAAACCAAATTTTGATAAAAAAAAAACATATACGCTTGAGGAAATTAATGATGTAATTAAACAAAAGATAAAAGGATTACAGTCTTCAAGCATTACAACCCAAGATGGTGATAAAACAATTACCCGTGAGACAATTATTTATAAAAATTAAATGCAAAAAAGATTAATTTGGTTGTTATTATTTTATCCTTTTTTATCTTTTTGCCAAAGTTTAGAAGGAATAGTTGTTGATAGTCTACAAAAACCCATACCGTTTGCAAATGTACAGTTAATAGAAAAAAACACTTTTAAAAGTGTTTTTTTTTCGCAAACAAATGATGATGGTCAATTTTCAATTAATTGTAAAACTATTGACTTTCCAGTAGTTTTAAAAATCACACATTTGTCTTTTGAAAAAGAAGAAATAGAAATAAACAATTGTGATAAGATACAACTCACGCTTAAAAGCAAAACTACTCTTTTAAAAGAAATTATTCTTGAGCAAAATGTTTTTGATGTTGTGGAACAAAATGATACTTTAAAGTATAATTTAAAAAAACTTTTAAATGGTTCCGAGAATAAACTTAAAGATATTATTGAAAAACTTCCAGGTTTATCAATTGATGAAAACGGAAAAATACGTTATAATGGAAAAAAGATAGATCATTTACTTTTAGACGGTGACGATTTTTATAACGACCAGCACCAACTAGCGACCGAAAATTTAACACCCGAAATGATCGAAAAAATTGAACTTCTCAAAAATTATCAAGACTTATCTTCAATTAAAGGATTTGAAAATTCAGGAGCAACTGCATTGAACATTGGCTTGAATGAAAAATTTAAAGACATAGTTAGAGGAAATGTTGAGGCAGAAGGTGGTTATAAAGAAAAATATAAACTCAATGCCAATACATTTAATTTTGGCAAAAAACTAAAATATAATTTATTGCTGAATACAAATAATATCAATAAAAATGTATTCACCATAAATGATTTTTTAAATATTAAGAAAAGTTTAGGTTCAAAAAAGTTAAGCGAAAGCTCTGGTAATTCCGAAATAATACAAGAGGAAGATTTGCCGGAATTTATATTTAGTACTGATTTAATTAAAGATAAAACGGTTAAAAATTATACATTTAATCTATCTCAAAAGCAAAACAATAAAAAAGTCGATTTTTTTTCAGTTTTAAATAAAATAAATCAAAATGAATTTACTAATGGTAACCAGATATTTTTTGACTGTAGTCCATCTGTTTTAAAACATAACACAATTGGTGGAGTTTCATTATATTCAACTAATATTCTAAAATTTGAGAACAAAATAAATGAACAAAAATATTTTTCTATAAATTCCTATCTTATACTTAATAAAGATATTCAGGAATCCTACATAAACAATCAAATTTTAACAATGAATGATGAAACTATTTTTGAAAATGATTTGGTAAATAAACATCTAAAACTGGGTTTTAATTCTAAGTACAAAAATAAACTTTCCGAAAAAATTCTTTTAGAAACCACTTTAATTGGCGATTATTCAAATGTTTCTAACAATCTTAATATTGCCTCAACAAAATTATTAACCCAATTTGATTCAAATGAAAATTGGTTAACACAAAAAAATAATTATAATTCATTTTTTTTAGGAGCAAAAGGTAGCTTGGTGGTTAAGCTAAATAGCAAAAATAGTCTCAATTTAGGATTAAAATCGATAACTAGCAATGAAGCATTACAAAATAGAAATACACTACAAGAATCATATATTTTTAGCACTAATTTTCAAACAACTGAAAATTGTATGTTAATTAAATATAATAGTAAAATAAATAAGTTTTTTAAATATTCAGCGGGTATTGACTTTGTAAGTAAAAATTACTCAATAAATTCAGTAAATGATAAATTTTTCATAGTGCTACCAAGTGCTGAATTTTTATATTCACCGAGTAAAAATTTAAATTTTGGGATTTTTTATAACGTTACAAAATCAGATTATTCGGTATATCAAATGGCAAATGGTAAAATAATTCAAGATTATAGAACTTTAACTCAAAAAAGTAATTTGACAATTGAAAAAATCAGAACTAATAATTTACAATTCAACACTTCTTATTCAAAGCCAACTGCGAATATTTTTTCTTTTTTAAATATTTCATATTCGCAACTTCCCAAATCAATAAATAAGGCATTTGATAATAATAATCAATTAACCAAAGAACAATATATTTTTTCAGATTTAAATAAATCTTTATATATGCTTTTTTTTGGTGAAAAAAAGTTTAATAAAATTCCCATAGGCTTTAATATAGAATCATTAAATTCAGTTTTTAAGAAAGCTACTTATATTAATGAGATAAGAAATGTAAATGAAAATTCTCAAAATAAAATTACAGTTGAAGCAAAATCCTATTTTGAAAAGAACAATTTCAATTTGGCAACAGGTTTTGAGTATTTATCAAGTAAAAACAATAACCAGACAAACAATATAACTAATAGTTATAAGCAATACAGTCCATACTTAAAATTCAATGGGGAAATTTTTAAAGATAAAGTTTATTGGGAAACTAAAACGACATTGCATAAATTTGAGACATCCTCTACTGCTGTTGATGATATTTACGATATTGGTTTTTTGCTGAAATATGATTTAAGAGATTTTAACTTTTATCTTTCAGGTAGTAATATTCTTAATATTAGTGAGAATAATACTAAAAACTCAATTAATTATAATCAGGTATTTGCAGAAGAAACAATTATAAGTTCTTTTTCAGGATTTGTTAATTTAGGAATTTCCTTTTCGTTTTAATATAGACTATTTAAATCATCTTATGTAGTTTAAAATTCTTCAAAAAAAGAACACTTTGTAAAATTTCTAAAAAAAAGAAAATCAATTATTTGTAAAATAAAATAAAAAGTTTACCTTTGCACCCCATTGAGAAAAGTGTTTTTCTCGACGAAAAAAAATATTAATTAATAATTGTTAAATATGTCTGGGTTAATCGGAAGAAAAATCGGCATGACTAGTATCTTTGACGAAAACGGAAAAAATATTCCGTGTACAGTTATTGAAGCAGGTCCATGCGTTGTTACCCAAGTCAGAACCAACGAGGTTGACGGGTATGAAGCTCTTCAACTTGGTTTCGATGACAAGACTGAAAAGCATACAGTAAAAGCTGAAGCAGGTCACTTCAAGAAAGCTGGAACTGATGCTAAGAAGAAAGTCGTTGAATTCAAGTATTTTGAAGAAAAGCACAATTTAGGAGATGTGTTAACTGTTGATTTATTCAACGAAGGAGAATTTGTAGATGTACAAGGTGTGTCTAAGGGTAAAGGTTTTCAAGGGGTTGTGAAACGTCACGGATTTGGTGGTGTTGGGCAAGCAACTCACGGTCAACATAACCGTT
This sequence comes from Flavobacteriaceae bacterium, assembly GCA_014763515.1. Lineage (GTDB taxonomy): Bacteria > Bacteroidota > Bacteroidia > Flavobacteriales > Flavobacteriaceae > Flavobacterium. The sequence goes on along the minus strand of JACXVH010000035.1, from coordinate 6,485 downwards.
TAAGAGCGCCAGGTTCTGTTGGAGCATCTTCTTATCCATCAAGAGTATTCAAAGGAATGCGTATGGCGGGTAGAACAGGAGGAGAAAATGTAACAATTCAAAACCTTAGAGTTTTAAAAGTGGTTGCGGAAAAAAACCTTTTAGTTGTTAAAGGTTGTGTTCCTGGTCATAAAAACTCTTACGTAATCATTCAGAAGTAATGGAAGTAAAAGTATTAGATATCAACGGAAAAGATACAGGTCGTAAAGTGCAACTTTCTGACTCTGTTTTCGCAATTGAGCCTAATAACCATGCTCTTTATCTTGATGTTAAACAATATTTAGCAAATCAAAGACAAGGTACTCACAAGTCTAAAGAGAGAGCTGAGGTAGCTGGAAGTACTCGTAAAATTAAAAAACAAAAAGGTACAGGTACAGCTCGTGCAGGTAGTGTTAAATCTCCTGTATTTGTAGGTGGTGGTAGAATTTTTGGTCCAAAACCAAGAAACTATTCTTTCAAATTAAATAAAAACTTAAAAAGATTAGCTCGTAAATCAGCTTTATCATTAAAAGCTCAAGAGTCTAACTTAGTAGTTGTAGAAGATTTTACATTTGAAGCGCCAAGCACTAAAAATTTCATTAATGTATTGAAAGCTTTAGGGTTAGATAGTAAAAAGTCATTATTCGTATTGGGTGATACAAATAAAAATGTATATTTGTCGTCGCGCAATTTACAATCAACTTCTGTTGTAACTGCTTCAGAATTAAATACTTATGCCGTAATGAATGCTAAGAGTTTAGTTTTAACTGAAGGTTCAGTAAACGGAATTGAATCTAATTTAAGTTAATAATAAGGTTATGAGTATCATTATTAAGCCAATTATTACTGAAAAAATTACCAAAGATGGTGAAGTTTTTAACCGTTTTGGTTTTGTAGTTGCTAAGAATGCTAACAAAATTCAAATCAAAAATGCAGTTGAGGCTGCTTATGGAGTGAATGTTGTTGCTGTAAATATTATGAACTATAGAGCTGATAGAAGTGTTAAATATACCAAAAGTGGTTTAATCAGTGGAAAAACAAATGCTTACAAAAAAGCAGTTGTTCAAGTTCAAGAGGGTGAAACAATAGATTTTTATAATAATATCTAATAGAAAATGTCAGTTAGAAAATTAAAACCTATTACCCCGGGTCAGCGTTTTAGAGTTGTAAATAGCTTTGACACTATTACAACTGATAAGCCGGAAAAGTCATTATTGGCTCCGAAAAAAAACTCAGGAGGTAGAAATAGTCAAGGAAAGATGACCATGCGCTACACAGGTGGTGGTCACAAACAAAAGTATCGTGTTGTAGATTTTAAAAGAGCTAAAGCTGGTGTTCCAGCTGTAGTTAAAACTATTGAGTACGATCCAAATCGTTCAGCTTTTATTTCATTAATCGCTTATGCTGATGGAGCTAAAACTTACATCATTGCGCAAAATGGATTACAAGTTGGACAAACTGTAGTTTCTGGTGAGAATGCAGCTCCTGAAATTGGAAATGCATTACCTTTAAGTAAAATTCCTCTAGGTACAGTTATTTCTTGTATCGAATTAAGACCAGGTCAAGGAGCAGTTATTGCTCGTTCTGCAGGAACTTTTGCTCAGTTAATGGCAAGAGATGGAAAATATGCTACAATTAAAATGCCTTCTGGTGAAACAAGATTAATCTTGTTAACTTGTACGGCTACAATTGGAGCAGTATCTAACTCAGATCACCAATTAGTTGTATCAGGTAAAGCTGGTAGATCAAGATGGTTAGGTAGAAGACCTAGAACTAGACCGGTAGCAATGAACCCTGTTGATCACCCAATGGGAGGTGGTGAAGGACGTTCTTCTGGAGGTCACCCACGTTCAAGAAAAGGTTTACCTGCTAAAGGTTATAGAACTCGTTCTAAGGTCAACCCGAGTAATAAGTATATTGTAGAACGTAGAAAGAAATAATTAGATAGACATGGCACGTTCATTAAAAAAAGGACCTTACGTACACTATAAATTAGAGAAGAAAGTTTTAGAAAACGCTGAGAATGGAAACAAAGCTGTGATCAAAACATGGTCAAGAGCTTCTATGATTACTCCAGATTTCGTTGGACAAACTATCGCGGTACATAATGGTCGTCAATTTGTTCCTGTTTACGTAACTGAGAACATGGTAGGTCATAAATTAGGAGAATTTTCGCCAACTAGATCATTTCGTGGTCACGCTGGTGCAAAAAATAAAGGTAAAAAATAATAAGAAGCTATGGGAGTTCGTAAAAGAGAAAGAGCCGAGCAAGTTAAGGAAGCTAAAGCACAAGTTGCTTTTGCTAAATTAAACAATTGCCCTACTTCACCTAGAAAGATGCGTTTAGTAGCTGACTTAGTAAGAGGTAAGAAAGTAGAATTAGCTCTAAATATATTAAGATTTAGTCAAAAAGAAGCTTCTAGAAAATTAGAGAAATTGTTGTTATCAGCAATTAACAACTATCAGCAAAAAAATGCTGAGGCTAATTTAGAAGAAGCTGGCTTATTTGTAAAAGAGATCCGTGTTGATGGAGGTATGATGTTAAAAAGACTTCGTCCAGCTCCACAAGGTCGTGCACACAGAATTAGAAAACGCTCTAACCACGTAACTATCGTGTTAGGAGAAAATAATAACACACAAAGCTAATAAACAGTATGGGACAAAAGACAAATCCAATCGGAAATAGACTTGGTATCATCAGAGGATGGGACTCAAACTGGTACGGTGGAAATGACTACGGAGATAAAATCGCTGAGGATTACAAGATCCGTAAGTATATCCATGCGCGTTTATCAAAAGCTAGTGTTTCTAAGATAATTATCGAGAGAACTTTAAAGCTTGTAACCGTTACTATCACTACTGCTAGACCTGGTATCATTATCGGGAAAGGTGGTCAAGAGGTAGACAAGTTAAAAGAAGAACTTAAGAAAATTACTGACAAAGAGGTTCAAATTAACATCTTTGAAATTAAAAGACCTGAGTTAGATGCTTATTTAGTAGCTAACAGTATTGCTCGTCAAATTGAAAGCAGAATTTCTTACAGAAGAGCTATTAAAATGGCTATTGCTGCTGCAATGAGAATGAATGCGGAGGGAATCAAAGTTATGATTTCTGGTCGTTTAAACGGTGCTGAAATGGCTCGTTCTGAGCACTTCAAAGAAGGTAGAATTCCTCTATCAACTTTTAGAGCAGACATCGATTATGCTTTAGCTGAAGCTCATACTACTTACGGTAGAATGGGTATCAAAGTATGGATCATGAAAGGTGAAGTTTACGGTAAAAGAGATTTATCTCCACTTGTAGGTATGGACAAACAAAAGTCTAAATCTTCAGGAAATGGAAATCAAGGTAAATCTGGTAAACCAGCTCGTAAAAGAAAGTAATTATTTTAAATTAAAGAAAAATGTTACAGCCTAAAAGAACAAAATACCGTAAGGTACAGAAAGGTAAAATGAAAGGAGTATCTCAAAGAGGTCATGAACTTTCTAACGGAATGTTCGGAATTAAATCTTTAGATTATTCTTTCATTACTTCTCGTCAAATCGAAGCTGCTCGTATCGCTGCAACTAGATATATGAAAAGGGAAGGACAATTATGGATTAAAATCTTCCCAGATAAACCTATTACAAAGAAACCTCTTGAAGTACGTATGGGTAAAGGTAAAGGTGCAGTTGAATATTGGGCTGCAGTTGTAAAACCAGGAAGAATTATGTTTGAAGTTGGTGGTGTGCCACTATCTGTTGCAAAAGAGGCTTTACGTCTTGCTGCACAAAAACTTCCTGTTAAAACTAAGTTTATTGTTGCTAGAGATTTCGAAGCATAATTAATTAATTAATTATTATGAAACAATCAGAAATAAAAAATCTATCTGCAGCTGAGTTACAAGAGAAACTTAGTGAGTTAAAGAAAACTTATGCCGACCTTAAAAATGCTCACACTATTTCTCCTATTGAAAATCCTCTTCAATTAAGAAATGTAAGAAGAGCGGTTGCGAGAATAGCTACAGAGTTAACTAAAAGAGAGTTACAATAATTGTATTCTGCTGAAAGATGGAAAATAGAAATTTAAGAAAAGAAAGAATTGGTGTTGTTACAAGTAACAAAATGGAGAAATCTATTGTTGTTTCTGAAACTAGAAGAGTGAAGCACCCATTATATGGTAAGTTCGTGTTGAAAACTAAAAAATATGTTGCGCACGACGAAACGAACGATTGTAATATTGGAGATACTGTAAGAATCATGGAAACACGTCCTTTAAGTAAATCTAAATGTTGGAGATTAGTTGAAATCATTGAAAGAGCGAAGTAATTATGGTACAACAAGAGTCAAGATTAAAAGTAGCAGACAACACGGGAGCTAAAGAAGTTTTAACTATTCGTGTTTTAGGAGGAACGAAACGTCGTTACGCCTCTGTAGGTGACAAAATTGTAGTTGCAATTAAAGATGCAACTCCTAACGGAAACGTTAAAAAAGGAGCTGTTTCAACTGCAGTTGTTGTTCGTACTAAGAAAGAAGTTAGAAGAGCTGATGGATCTTACATCCGTTTCGATGATAATGCTTGTGTTTTATTAAACGCAGCAGGTGAAATGAGAGGTACTCGTGTATTCGGCCCTGTAGCTAGAGAACTTCGTGAAAAACAATTCATGAAAATTGTATCATTAGCACCTGAGGTGCTTTAATTCTAAAAATGATGGCAAAGCTAAAAATTAAATCAGGAGACGTTGTGAAAGTTATCGCAGGTGACCATAAAGGTACTGAAGGTAAAGTTGTGCGCGTTCTTCGTGAAGCAAATAAAGCGATAGTTGAAGGTGTAAACATGGTTTCAAAACACACTAAACCAAGCGCAAAAAACCCTCAAGGTGGTATCGTTAAGAAAGAGGCTCCTATTCATATTTCTAACTTATCTTTAATTGATTCTAAAACAAAATCGGTTACTAAAGTTGGTTATAAAATTGAAGGAGATAAGAAAGTAAGATTTTCAAAAAAATCTAATCAAGTATTATAGTTATGGCTTATATACCTAGATTAAAAGAAGAATATAAGAGTAGAGTTATCGCTGCTCTTACAGAAGAGTTCGGTTACAAAAATGTAATGCAAGTTCCTAAACTTGAAAAAATAGTTGTAAGCCGTGGAGTTGGTGCAGCTGTATCTGATAAAAAATTAGTTGATCACGCTGTAGAAGAAATCACCAAAATTACTGGTCAAAAAGCAGTAGCTACTATTTCTAAGAAAGACGTTGCGTCTTTCAAATTAAGAAAAGGTATGCCAATTGGTGCTAAAGTTACTTTACGTGGCGAAAGAATGTATGAGTTTTTAGATAGACTTGTTACTTCATCTTTACCTCGTGTACGTGACTTCGGTGGAATCAAATCTAATGGTTTCGATGGTAGAGGTAACTATAACTTAGGAGTTGTTGAGCAAATCATCTTCCCTGAGATTGATATCGATAAAGTAAATAGAATTGCTGGTTTCGACATCACTTTCGTTACATCTGCTAACACAGATAAAGAAGCAAAATCATTATTAGCAGAATTGGGTTTACCTTTTAAAAAGAATTAAGACATGGCTAAAGAATCTATGAAAGCCCGTGAGGCTAAAAGAGAAGCGCTAGTAGCTAAATATGCTGAAAAAAGAAAAGCTTTAAAAGAAGCTGGAGATTATGAAGCATTACAGAAATTACCTAAAAATGGTTCACCTGTACGTTTACACAATCGTTGTAAATTAACAGGAAGACCAAGAGGTTACATGCGTCAATTTGGTATTTCACGTGTAACATTCCGTGAGATGGCTAACCAAGGACTAATTCCAGGTGTTAAAAAATCAAGCTGGTAAGAAAAATTTGTTATTATAAATAAAAAGTGTACATTTGCACACTTTTTGTTTGAAAAGTATTCTTGTAAGTCGCAAAAGTGCTCTAAAAAGAGTGCTATTGCGGCTTATAGGAGTAAATATAAATTTGAAATTAATTGGTTTTAGGTTCAAGGAGTGGGTTGCCTCTTGAAAACCGGGACCGCAAATTGTTTAATATGTATACAGATCCAATTGCAGATTTTCTTACAAGAGTTAGAAATGCATCTAGAGCTCAACACAAAGTTGTTGAAATTCCTGCATCTAATTTAAAAAAGGAAATTACAAAAATTTTATTCGATCAAGGTTATATCTTGAGTTACAAATTCGAAGATAATAGTGTGCAAGGTACTATTAAAATCGCTCTTAAGTATGATAAAGAAACTAAAGAGTCTGTAATTAGAGATATCCAAAGAATTAGTAAACCAGGTTTACGTAAATATGCTAGCTCTTCTAACTTACCAAGAATTTTAAATGGTTTAGGTTGTGCTATTGTTTCTACATCAAAAGGTGTTATGACAGGAAAACAAGCAAAACAACTTAATGTTGGTGGAGAAGTAATTTGTTACGTATATTAATAAAAAGACGAAAGCATGTCAAGAATAGGTAAAAATCCAATTG
>JACXVH010000349.1 GCA_014763515.1 Flavobacteriaceae bacterium | reverse complement strand
TTTACCTTGTTTTAAAATCAGTTTTTCAATTCCCATTGCGGTAGCTTTCCACTTAATGCGAACACTATTTAAAAGCGCCAATGCAGGTTTAGGTAAAGGACCAAAACGGTCAATAAGTTTTTGTTCAAAACGTTCTAATTCTTCTTCGGTTTTAATGTTACTTAACTCGTTGTAAAGATTTAAACGTTCGGTAATATTGTTAATGTATTCATCGGGAAACAACAACTCAAAATCAGAATCTATTTGTATTTCTTTTACAAATTCTTTGGTTTCAATATTGTTTTCTTCAGCATACAATTCTTTAAACTCGTTTTCTTTTAGCTCTTCAATGGCTTCATTCATGATTTTTTGGTAGGTTTCAAAACCAATTTCATTTATAAAACCACTTTGCTCGCCGCCTAATAAATCTCCAGCACCACGAATCTCTAAATCCTTCATGGCAATATTAAAACCGCTTCCTAATTCGCTAAATTGTTCTAAAGCCGTAATACGTTTTTGCGCTTCACTCGTCATCATAGAATATGGTGGCGTAATAAAATAACAAAACGCTTTTTTATTGCTTCGACCAACACGACCACGCATTTGGTGTAAATCGGAAAGTCCGAAGTTATTCGCATTATTAATGAAAATCGTATTCGCATTTGGCACGTCTAAACCACTTTCTACAATAGTTGTCGCAACTAAAACATCAAATTCACCTTCCATAAAAGCTAACATCAATTCTTCCAGTTTTTTACCATCCATTTGTCCGTGACCAATACCCACTTTTGCGCCAGGAACCAATCGCTGAATCATTCCTGCAACTTCCTTAATATTTTCAATGCGGTTGTTAATGAAATAAACTTGTCCGCCACGTTGAATTTCATACGAAATCGCATCTCGAATAATCTCTTCGTTGAATCGGATAACTTGCGTTTCAATAGGATAACGATTGGGCGGTGGCGTAGTAATTACCGATAAATCACGAGCTGCCATTAAAGAAAACTGCAATGTTCTCGGAATTGGTGTTGCCGTTAACGTTAACGTATCAACATTAGTAGCAATCGTTTTTAATTTATCTTTTACGTTTACGCCAAATTTCTGTTCTTCATCAATTATTAGTAAACCTAAATTTTTGAACTGTACATTTTTATTAACCAATTGGTGTGTGCCAATAATAATATCTACTTTGCCTTCTTCAAGCGCTTTTAAGGTTTCCGATTTTTGCTTCGCGGTTCTAAATCTGTTTAAGTAATTTACCGTAACCGGCATGTCTTTTAAACGTTCCGAGAAAGTACGATAATGTTGGTATGCCAAAATGGTTGTCGGAACTAGAACAGCCACTTGTTTACCATTATCAACCGCTTTAAAAGCCGCACGAATAGCAACTTCCGTTTTTCCAAAACCAACATCGCCACAAACTAAGCGATCCATTGGTCTTTCACTTTCCATATCGGCTTTTACATCGGC
>JACXVH010000034.1 GCA_014763515.1 Flavobacteriaceae bacterium | reverse complement strand
GAGTTTGTTTATAAGTTAAATAGAAGATATTTTGAAGAAAAACTCTTCGATAGGCTTGTAATTGCTAACATTACAGGATTATGACAACAAACGGACAATTAGATTGATTTTTTTAGAATTTTTAAAAACAAAAAGGGTTTAAAATAAACCCTTAATTATTAACAAGCTCTTGGTTCCCAATCATAATCTACCACCATCCAAAGAGCATAATAGCTTCAAGTACATGATTGCACTCCCCCTGAACAAGCTCCGCATTCCCAGTTTCCCCATCCCCAAAACTTTCCACCTTCTAGATTTTCCATCTGGTTTAATTCTAATTTTTTCATAATTTTAAAAAATTAAGTTATACAATATTTTAATATTACTAAACTACTTTTCTTACAAAAACAAAATAATTAGAATAATGGTAAAATTAAACAAATATTTGTTATTTTTAAGCAGAATATTAATAATTTGGTATAGCAGCTGCTTTAGATTGCTTCGTGCCTCGCAATGACATAAAATGAGTGTAGGAACAAAAATAAGAAAGTTGCGCATGTAACACAAAATGAGTCAAGAAGAACTGGCTCATAAATTACATGTTGCTCAAACTTCGGTTTCTAATTTTGAGAGCAACAAAACCATTCCAGATTTTTTAGTAATGCAAAAAATATGCAAGACTTTTGAAGTGGATTCTGAGTATTTTTTAGAAGAAAACACAACAAATAATAATGTAGAAAAGGCAGAAAATTGCAATATTGGTTGTTCAACAGGTATTGTAAACACTATGCCCGAAGGTATTTTAGAAAATATGCTAAAGCGTATAGAGGCTTTAGAGAAAATAGCAAACAAAGAGCGTTAATTAGCTTTTATAATCATCATAAAATCTTCACGATCAATTTCGACACAACCAAGTGAGGCTAAATGTTCGTTGTAAACTTGGCAATCTAGTAATTTGTAATTTGCTAATTCTAACTGTTTTGCCAAGTGAATAAAAGCGACTTTACTTGCATTTGAAACTTTAGAGAACATACTTTCACCACAAAAAATATGACCTAAATCTATGCCATATAAACCACCAACCAGCTCGTTGTTTTGCCAAACTTCGACACTTTTTGCCAAGCCAAGTTCGTTTAGTTTGCAATAAGCTTCAACCATATCATCGGTAATCCAAGTGCCAAGTTGATCTTTGCGAGTGATTTTCTTACAATTAGAAATAACGTCTCTAAAGGCAGTATTAAAAGTAACTTTAAATTTTTGCTGATTTAATACATTTCGCATGCTTTTCGAGATTTTTAAATCTTCAAAAAACAAAACCATTCGTTCTTCTGGACACCACCATAAAATAGGCTCATCATCATTAAACCAAGGAAAAATTCCATTTTTATAGGCTAATGCTAATCGTTGCGGAGATAAATCACCACCAATAGCAATTATTCCTTCTGGGGAAGTTTCAGAAAAATGTGGGAAATATAATTCTTGAGATAGGAAATACATATTTTGAGAGAAAAGATGAATGAAAATAGAGAAAAGAAAAAACCATTCTTACTTTATTCTGAATGGTTTCTTTATTCTTGTCTCTTTCTTCTATTTTCTATTAGAAAGGTAAATCGTCGTGTTCTTCCTCATTAAAGTTTGTTGCAGGTTCAAATGCATCAGAAGGAGGCATTGGAGGCATTTGATGTGATGATGCAGCAGGAGCTTCAGTTTGTAAACGCTCCACTCTCCATCCTTGAATAGAATTAAAATATCTTGTTTCTCCTTGAGGATTTGTCCATTCTCTTCCTCTTAAATTAATAGAAACTCTAACTGGTTCACCAACATTGTATTGATTTAACAAATCGGTTTTATCTTGTGTAAACTCAACTAATATATGTTGCGGATATTGCTCTTCTGTTGTAACAACAACTTCTCTTTTTTTGAAACTAGCACTAATTTGCTGAACGTCTCCAATCATTTTTATTCTTCCTGTAACTTCCATTTTTAAAATTTTATCGTTTTGCTAATAATACTTTCCAAGCTTTTAATACTTCGTTTTTATCTAATAAATCTTTTGCTAGTTGTAATTTTTTTTGTTCATCATCAGAACTTAAAACTGCTTTTATAGCAAAATCTTCTTTTACAAAGGTAGTAATTTCTTCTTCGGTTGGTATGGCTTCAATATTGCCTAATTTTCCTAAATCGTTTCCATCGAAAATGGGACTTTCTTTTACAAAATCAGGGATATTATCTACACCAATGCCCAATGTTGTTAGTGGTTTTTCAACTTCAAACAAACCTGCGTTTGCTCTACTGTACCAATTACCTCCACAACGTGCTACTAAATCTATTTTATGTTGATCTATTTCGCCAGCTTCATTTAAAACTGCCTCATTAACGTGAATTTTAACCACTTCACAAATTATTAAATTTCCAGCACCACCTTGATCTCCTAGGGCAATAATTTCGTTTACTTTACATTCAAATTGAACCGGACTTTCGGCTACTCTAAATGGTTTTACTACATCTGATTTTAGCATAGTTAAACCAGATTTTTCAAACTCGTTTACTCCATCAGGATATTCTGTGCTCGATAACGACATTTGTTGTACGATGTCATAATTTACTATATTAATTACAACTTCTTTTGTGTTTTGTGCATTGATTAAAGTGTGCTTAACAGTATTGTTTCTTACACGACGAGCTGGAGAAAAAACTAAAATAGGCGGATTTGAACTAAATACATTAAAAAAGCTAAATGGAGATAAATTTGGTTTTCCATTTTCATCAACCGTACTGGCAAATGCAATAGGTCTGGGTGCAACAGCACCTTGTAAATAGCTTTGAACCTTTGCCGGAGAAATTTCTTTTGGATCTATAGATAACATAAAATGTATGTTTTTTACAAAGATAAAAATTTGAAGCGAATCGAAATACAACTTTTGTATTCCTTTTTCCCGCTGTTCGAGCAACAAGGTTGCTTACTTCCATCGGGGCTATAATGCTGTGTTGTGTAACTTTTGCCTTTTGCCTTTTTACTTCTTACTTAATTTACTATTTTTACTAACAAATGTTTTTTATGCAGTTTTCTAACAAGCGAAATATAACCCGCTGGTTTATTATTTTATCATCTTTTTTTATTGTTATTCTAATTGTTTGGAATACCTATAATTTTTTCCAAATTTTTAAAAATGAAGAGCGTGTAAAAATGGAACTTTGGGCTACGGCTCAAAAAACTTTAGCTAATGCGAATGAGTATACTGATGTTGAACTTCCTTTTCAATTAATTAGCACCAATACAAGTATACCAATGATATTAACAAATAGAAATGATAGCATTATCAATTTTAATAATATTGCTGATGAAATTGCACAAAACCCAAAAGATTTACAGAGGTTATTAGCATCTATTAAATCCGAAAATGTTCCAATAAAAATGGAACTTTCCGAAGAAGAGTTTCAATATATTTATTATGGAAATTCTCCTTTGTTGAATAAACTAAAGTATTATCCTATTGCGCTGTTGTTAATTATTATTCTTTTTGCTGCTGTAGTTTATAATTTTTATAGAGCAACAAAAATGGCAACTCAAAATAAACTTTGGGCTGGAATGGCAAAAGAAACTGCACATCAAATTGGAACGCCTTTGTCTTCATTAATTGGTTGGTTAGAAATTCTTAAAACCGAAAATGTTGAAGAAACTACAATTGCAGAAATTGAAAAAGATATTAATCGTTTACAAACTATTACAGATAGATTTTCGAAAATAGGAAGTGAACCTGTTTTAGAAAAATTAAATATTGTAGAAGAAACTAGAACTTCCTTTGAATATTTAAAAGCAAGAACTTCTAAACAGGTCGATTTTTCATTTACAGCTCCTGAACATCCTATTTTTGTTGAAATTAATCATGCACTGCATAGTTGGACTATTGAAAATTTAGTAAAGAATGCTATAGATGCTATGAAAGGTAAAGGTGTTTTAAAAATTGTAGTAGAAGAAATTGAAGATACTGTAAAAATTAAAATTACAGATACTGGTAAAGGTTTGTCTAAAAAACAATTTACTCAAGTTTTTGAACCAGGCTATACTACTAAAAAGAGAGGTTGGGGGCTTGGTCTTTCATTAACGAAAAGGATAGTTGAAGATTACCACAAGGGAAAAATAAAAGTAGAAAGTTCTGAAATAGGGAAGGGAACCACGATGCAAATTTCTCTTAAAAAGGTATATTAATAAAAAATCCCAACTTTAAGCTGGGATTTTTTATTATAAATTGGACGCAATTTCTTTTGCAATACTCTCAAACTCTTCTTTTGTAAGACTAGCTTTTCTTTGAAAACGCATATCGTCCATATCGTGAAGCGGAATTAAATGTACGTGAACATGTGGTACTTCTAAACCTACAACAGCGACACCAACTCTTTTGCACTCTATAGTTTTTTCAATTGCTTTAGCAACTTTTCTAGAAAAAGCCATTAAACCCATATAATGCTCTTCTTCCATGTCGAATATTTTGTTAATCTCTTGTTTAGGAATACATAATGTATGTCCTTTTGCATTTGGATTAACATCTAAAAAAGCTAAGAAATTATCATCTTCGGCAATTTTATAACAAGGAATTTCTCCGTTTACAATTTTTGTAAAAATACTTGCCATGACTAAGAGAATTAATCGCGAGTGATTTCTAAAATTTCAAAATTCATTGTGCCATTAGGAACTTTAACTTCAGCAATTTCGCCAACTTTTTTACCTAACAAACCTTTTCCAATAGGTGAAGTAACTGAAATTTTTCCAGTTTTTAAATCAGCTTCACTTTCAGCTACCAAAGTATATTTCATTTCCATTCCATTTACTTGGTTTTTTATTTTTACAGTAGATAAGACTAATACTTTAGAAGTGTCTAATTGAGATTCGTCTATTAAACGAGCATTTGCGACAACTTCTTCCATTTTAGAAATTTTCATTTCTAATAATCCTTGTGCTTCTTTCGCAGCATCGTATTCTGCGTTTTCAGATAAATCTCCTTTATCGCGTGCATCAGCAATAGCTTGAGAAGCTTTTGGACGCTCAACAGCTTTTAAATGTTCTAATTCGTCTTTTAATTTTTTTAAACCTTCTGCTGTGTAATAAGATACTTTACTCATAACTTCATCGTTTATATAAATAGAAAGAATCCCACAAAAAATGGGATTCCTTTCAACAAATATACTAATTTTTTAATTATTAATTGTTAAACTTTGGTTCAACAAATATAATTAAATTATTTTTGAATGATGATAAATAAAAAGCCATGAAGAAAATATTGACCTTTAGTGTTTTGATGATTTTAGTGATGTCTTGTTCGCAAGATTCTGTTAGAAATAATAATCCTTATTTACCAACTTATAGATTTCAATCCAGTCCAATTAATTTAAGTTTGCCATTGTATCAAAACTTATTAAATGCAGGTAATCCTATAGAATATTATGAAGCTGGAGTTGGAATTCAGGGCAAAGTATTTATAATGAACACTGGAGGTAATGTTTTTATTGCTTTTGACGCTGTTTGTCCGAATCAGGAAATAAGTGGTTGTTCTACCATGGATTTAGTAGGAATTAAAGCCGAATGCCCTTGTGATGGTGCACAATATAGTTTGTTTACTGGCCAGTCGCCAGAAATGCAGTATCCAATGCTTCAATATAGGGTTGAAGTTCTAAGTAACTCCTCTATTAGAGTGTATAATTAAAAAAAAAGCTATCCAATTGGATAGCTTTTTTTTGTTAAAATTTAAGTGTTATACCAGCTAAAAAATTTATACTGGCTTGTGGATATAATCCTTTACCTTGATAGGTTGTTACATTTCCAGAAGAATCATCATCATAAGTGTAAAAATAACCGTTAGATTCGTATTTTCTGTCGAAAACGTTGTTTACTAATCCTGAGAATAAAATAGATTTAATTCCTTTGTTTAATTTAAGTTCATAAGAAGCATTAAAATCTACTATCGAATAATCGGGTAATTTTGAATATTCAGAATCAATATTTCCCATGTATTGTTCGCCTACAAATTTTCCTAAAAGTGATAGTTGCATTCCTTTAATCGGTAACACATTAATAGCACCCGAAGAAACAATATTAGGAGAATATGCAATATTAGTATTTCCTAAATCTTCAAGAACTCCATCTCTTTGAAAGTAGAAGTCGATATTTTTATTTTCACTTAAAGTTACATTTGCTTGTAAATTTACTATGTCAGTAACTTTATAAACCGATTCAACTTCTAAACCTAAACGGTAACTTTCTCCTGAGTTTGTAAATACTGGAGCGCCTACATCGTTCAGAGCACCAGTTAAAACTAATTGATCAATGTAATACATAAAGAATCCATTTGTATGAATTCTTAATTTTGAGTTATTGTATTTCCAGCCTAGCTCAAGATCATATAAACGTTCTGGTTTGTTGGCACCGCTTTCATAGTCATCTCGTCTTGGTTCTTTATTGGCAATACCGGCAAAACCATAAAAAGCATTTTCATTGTTTAGTTCATAATTTACCCCAACTTTTGGATTAAAGAAACGGAAAGTATCATTAACATCGCTAAACTTTGTACTGTTGGCTTGGTAAAATACCATTCTATATTGTAAATCAGCAAATACATTTAGTTTCCCAAATTGTTGCGAGCCTTTTATGTAAACGTTCACATCGTCTTTATTACCAAAATTGTCATAATAACGATTAGGTTGAGGAATATAATTTGTTGTCCAAACTACTTCTCCAAAATGTGTTCCTAAATAGCGATTTATAGCACCACCAAATAAAACATCGGTTTTTTGAGTTCTATAGTTAATTGAAAAAGTTGTACCAAAGAAATCGTTGTCTAACCATCTTTTTCTAACCAAGTCAGAAATAGAATTTCCTTCAAAAGCAGGTAAATTATTATATTCGGTTAAATCTTCATCTTCTTTATATTGCTTAAAATAACCACTGCCTTTTGTGTAATGAAGTGCTAGGTTAGAATTCCATTTTTCGTTCCATTTTTCACTCCAATGTAATTGAAAATGATTCTGCCAATAATTATCAGTTTCGTCATTGTAAAATTTCATAGTTCCATTTTCGTCAAAATAAATTCCTGCATAATTAAAAGTTCTATCATGCTCTAACAAATAAGGATCTTCTAATCCATACCAAGCTTGGTATGTTTTTTCTTTTCCGCCAAAAGCAATCAGTTTAATAAGAGTAGATTCTTTTACATAATTTGCATTAAATAAATAACCAAACATGTCAGATGTGGCGCGATCAATATATCCATCAGAATGAATTTGAGAAACTCTTCCATTGAATTCGAAATTGTTATGTAATCCTGTGCCAAAAGAAATAGTGTGTTTTCTAGTGTTAAAACTTCCAATAGAATTTGCAACTTCTGCATGTGCTTTATCTTGGTAAGATTTCATTTGCATGTTTAAACTAGCACCAAAAGCTCCAGCGCCATTAGTTGAAGTTCCTACACCTCTTTGTAATTGGACACTTTCTAGTGATGAAGCAAAATCGGGTAAATTCACAAAAAAAGTACCTTGGCTTTCACTATCGTTAAAAGGAATTCCGTTTAAAGTAACATTAATTCGAGACCCATCAGAACCTCTAACTCTCATGTAAGTATAACCTACACCATTACCAGCATCTGTAGTAGTAACTACTGATGGAAGATAATTTAAAAGAACGGGAATGTCTTGGCCTAAATTACGTGGTTCAATTTCTTCAGCTTTAATATTTGTAAAGGTAATTGGATTTTTGTCTTTTGCTCTAATTGCTAAAAGTGTAACTTCGTTTAATTGATTCACTTTTGCGGTGTCTTGTGCAATTTCTTGAGAAATTGAGGCAATAGGCAATAAGCAATAAGCAATAGGTAAAAAATTCTTTAAATTTTTAACTTTTAACTTTTGACTTTTGTTTTTGAATAAAGGTTTCATTCGTAAAAAATTATACGAATAAAAGGGGCAATTATTCCAATTGTTAATAAAAATATAGATGTTTAAACGCTAGTTGATGTGCACTACAACTATTGTTCTTTCCCTAAACAGCATTACCTGTTCTAGGTTCTATGGGTATGATCTCAGCTCGTTTATTTAGAGCACCCCTTTGAGAACGGTTGCAAAGATATAAAAAGTATTAAGATTTATGCATTAAGTATTAAAATTATTTTCTATAAAAAGTCTTAATACTATTGTCTTAATACTTAATACTAATATTTTGGTTTTTTTCTATTTTCTTTTACTTCAGATGATTTTTTCTTTTCTTGAAGTCGTTTTTCTTTAACGGCCTTAGGTACTTTAGTTTCTTTTCTTGTTTTTGGCTTTTTTATGCTTTTAGCAAGCAGTTCGAAAAAGCGTTTTATAACAATTTCTTTGTTTTTAATTTGGCTTCTGTCTTCATCTGAGGCAAGTTGTAAAATACCTTCTTGTGAAATTCTATTTACAAGTTTTTCAGTTACAATATTTTTTTCATCATCATTTAATCCAGAAGAGTTATTAATATCATAAAACAAAATTACTTTAGATGAAACTTTATTTACATTTTGTCCGCCGGCACCACTACTTCTAACGGCTTTAAATTGAAGTTCAGTTTCAATAATTTCATGATTCATAATAAGGTTGGTGTGATGATTTTAATAAATCGTTAATAGTTTTTACAGGATTAAAAGTTACTAGTGGCACTTCTACAAAAATGGTGTTCCATTGCGCCATTGCGCCGTTCCAAAGTCCAGGCAATTCGTAAGCTTTTATAGGCTTGCCGTCTTTGTTTTTATTTACAACAAACCCAGCGTTATGATCTATAAAATTTGTGAGATCAAATTTTTCTCCTTTGTAGTTTTTTAAACCGCAAACAATATCTACAGGATTGAAATGTGTTAAAGCATTAACAATTGCAATTTGTTTAGGATTATCTAGATCTACTTGCGAGCTTTCTACAATTTGTAGTGATTCGGAACCATCTTCATGTTTTACCCAAAAAGGCCCGCCGCCAGGTTCGCCTTCATTTTTAACCATACCACATACTCTTATTGGGCGATTAAGAATTTCTTTTAAAGCCTGAATTTGATAATCTTTTTGAAATTTATAGAAGTTTGATGAAACGGGGCGGTTTAATTTTTCGCAACAAAATTTAATAATTTCATTTATAATTTCACTTGAGAGAGCTTCAGGATTATCTAATAATTCTTGATATTTGAAAACTTGCTTTTGGGTTTCAATTAAAATTCCGCCTAATAATTTTTTATAATGAATATTCTCTTTTATAGCATTATGAGAAACATTATCGATGTTTTTTATATACACAATGTCTGCTTGTATCTCATTTAAGTTTTCTATAAGTGCTCCATGTCCACCTGGTCGAAAGAAAAGTTTTCCGTTTTCTAAGCGAAATAATCTGTTGTCAGGATGAACTGATAAGGTGTCGGTAGTTTCACTTTGATAAGAATAGCTCAAGGCTACATCAGGAAATTGGTTAGCGATTTCTTCAAATAAAAACTGATGTTCTTTAGAAATGGTAAAATGAATGGAAGTTTTTTCATTCGGTTTTGCATAAAATACGGATTCGTTAATATGCTCTTCAATTGGTGTTACTTGCTTCCCATTTTTAAAATGAAATGGTAGAACAGCTTTTGGTTTATTACTGAAGTTAAATTTTGGATTCTGTAACATGGTTTTAATAATCCAATATTCTTTTTCATCGGCTTTTTTTTCGTTAAAATTTGGAACCGTTTTTTTAGTTGTGTCAATTAATTCTCTGTAAAAAGGGAAGTTTCTAAGTCCTACCATAAAAATGGCTAAGTCAATGCATTTTGTTCTGTTTATGTATGCATTAATGGTTTCTTTACCAATATTGAAATCATTAATAAACTCTGCTAAGAATTTGAACATCCTACTGGCTGCCCCTGATGCCGGAACAAATTTTGTAATACTATACTTTTCTTTTTCTAAATCGAAAAGCTTGATGTATTTTTCTTCTTCAGTAGTGTTTAAAAGTTGAATGCCATCATTTATGGTAGCAGGGCGAACTAAATTTATTTTGGTAATACCTTCTTTTATAAAATGTAATTGTTTTATAACTCTATGCAGAGGTATATTTCTTTCGTCAAATAATTGTAAATCTAATGCTGTAAAATTCTCTTCCATTCTTTATATCCAAAATAAGCAATTATAGTAAATACTAGATATTGTAAACTAGTTAAAGTATATCCTTTATAAAAGTACAAAGGAATTGAAATTAAGTCTGCAATTATCCATACAATCCAATTCTCAATTTTTCGTTGTGCCATTAGCCACATCCCAACAAAAAACAAACCGGTTGTGAAAGTATCTACATATGCAGTCCAAGAAGTAAAATTATCAAAATAAATATAAACTATAATAACAAATAGTGTTGTTAATGTAAATAAAATGATACTTTTTTTAAAGTCAATTGTATTCATAGTGGCAATAGGATATTCAAATGCTTCATTTTTTCTTTTCGTCCAAAGAATCCATCCATAAATACTCATAAGGGTGTAGTAAATGTTTATGATAAAATCACCAATTAAACTCCATTGAAATAATAAATAAATAAAGATTAACGTACTTATAATTCCTGTTGGATAAACTAAAATATTGTTTACACGAGCAAATAAAACACTAATTAATCCAAATAAGACAGCAATACATTCTAACCAAATAGAAAATGTTTCGTAGTCTTTATATTGACTAAAGAAAAAATCCCACATAATTATAACAATTCAAAAAAGTTAGGATTTTCTTCGAAAGCAGTTCCAATCACTACCATATCGGCACCAGCTGAAAAAGCATTTTCAATTTCAAATGCAGATTTAATACCACCACCAACAATTAACGGAATGTTTATTTTTTGTTTTACAGCTTCAATAATTTCTTTTGATACTGCAATTTTAGCACCGCTTCCCGCTTCAAGATAAACGAGTTTCATACCTAAATATTCAGATGCTTTTGCAGTATTCTTAATTGTATTTAAGTTATTTCTATTTAAGGGTTTTGTTTCACTTACTCGTTCAACTGCAGTTTCAATTCCACTTTCAATCAATAAATAAGCCGTTGGAATAATTTCT
>JACXVH010000348.1 GCA_014763515.1 Flavobacteriaceae bacterium | reverse complement strand
GGAATCATCGTCATAGCAACTGTTAATCCAGCTAAAATTTCAGTTTTATAATTTACTTTTTGAGAAAAATCGAAAAGGTTAAATACTTTTTGCATTTTAAATGTTCACTTTTGGCTTAAAAAATGCAAAGGTAACGATTTAAAAATGGACATTATAAAATTAAAGATTTTATGTTTACAATATGTATATAAACTACTATTTTAGATGTGGTATTTAATTTGTTTAGATTTAAAAAATGTAAAATTTGGTTATACTAAAATAAAAAATAATCCCTAAAATCAGAAAAGTATATCTTTTTTTTCTGATTGACTTAAAATTAAGCAACTAGATAATAAGAATTCAAAAGCTAAAGTGCTCCAACTTATTATAATAACAATAAATTTATTTCGGTTTCAACTTTTCACATATTCCGATTTTGGATGGTCAGTCCATTTTTGACCGTGTCGCATTTAATGTGGCATAACGTGTTCGTGTATGTTTAGTTGCGTTGGTTATCACTAATTTAGTAAAAGAAAACGAACCAATGGTTAATCCGTATCATTTTCCGAGTAAAGACTTGACAAGCAATTAAATATACATGTTGTTGTGCATGGTGCTTTTTCCGTTCAGCTTGGTTTTCCGTTGTTTGTTATTTAGTTAAAATGTGAGCGTTGGCAAAGACATACTCTTTTGCAATTTTTGGCTTGTGTATTGGCTGGTGCGAAATGAAGTTCACGAACTCCAAAAACAAATTAAAAATGCGTGAGTAATTGCAAATGTGTATGGCTTTAAGCGTTGGCATTTTCAGTCAGTTTGTTTAATTCTTTCTTCTTCTTTTCTACGTACAAAACCACGTTTTTTATGACCAATTTATGAATGGCAGAAATAATTGTTTCCATAGTTCCATAGTCAGGTTTTCCGTCTTTTACTGGTAGCGAAATATCTAATGCGTCAGCGTCCTTTGCGTAGAAGTTTCTACCATAGTTGAACTGTCCGTTGTATGATGATTTGTGGATTGCAGAAGTCACAAAAACAGATGCGTATTTATGAAGTTTGTCTGTATGAACTACTGCAATATGGTCGTCTCCGCCATATTTGAAGTTTCTATATTTGGCTGAACCAAACATATCAATAGTGGTCGTATTTGCCGAAAAGACTTTAACATCATTTCCAATAAAAGCGGAAACTCCTTCGTCAGTTTCTCCCGCTGTTATAAAAGGCAAAGTTCCTGTAACTCGGTCAGCACTTTTTAAACGTCTCCCACGAGTTGATTTGCCAAATAAGTTTTCAAGATTAAAAGTACTCCAATTGAGCTTTGAATAATTTACTAAAGCTTGAGTTTCCTTTTCGGTTAAGTGATAATCTCTTAACCCAATATCATCAAGATAGTTTTCTAACTTTTGAATGCGTTCTTTTTCTATTTCCGCCACAAAATTTGCCATAAAATCAAAGTCAATTTCACCGTTTTTAATGGGTAATTGGA
>JACXVH010000347.1 GCA_014763515.1 Flavobacteriaceae bacterium | reverse complement strand
TCCTAACCCCCAAAGTCTTGGAAAAGTTAAATGTGTTTTTACTTGATAACCTTGTGAATTGATTACAAATGTTGGGTTTTGTTTATACGCTTGGTGTAATATATCGATTAGTTTGTTTTTAATAGAATTGTTAGCTTCTGATTTTGTCTTATAAACTACTTCTTCAAATGTAATGATGTCTTGAAACCAAACCGATGAATCTTTATCGTAACTCGTCCAGTGAAAAGCAAAGCCAGTATCTTCAGTAATTTCTAACGTTTGCCCAAATTTTGTAGGTACCGCTAATGCTTTGGCACCATCTAATACTACGTATTCGCCTGTAAGTAATAATTTTCCGTTGCTGTAGAATTTTTTAGTTTCCATCATTTGTTTTTTAGCCCCGATTGAGCAATTGTTGGAGCTCTTTAAACGGTTCTCGATAAATTTTTGTTTCCGTCACTTCGAGTTTTCGCTTTGCGAAAGTATCGAGAAGTAAACAT
Source organism: Flavobacteriaceae bacterium (assembly GCA_014763515.1). GTDB lineage: Bacteria > Bacteroidota > Bacteroidia > Flavobacteriales > Flavobacteriaceae > Flavobacterium. The sequence goes on along the minus strand of JACXVH010000347.1, from coordinate 2,095 downwards.
AAACATTCGAACTGACGTTTAAAAGCGACTTGCGAAAGCGGGAAAAGCTTCTAATTTTTACATTTCGACAGGCTCAATGTGACACAATTGTCAGGCTGAGCTTGTCGAAGCCTATTTTCTAAGATTTTCTAAATAATCAACCACTAAACTATGTGAAATGGTGATGTCTTTAAAATATTCTAAAACTTGTTGTTTTTCTTCTTTAGTTGCGTGATGTTGGTTTAAGATATTCATGATGTGCATTTTCATGTGTCCTTGTTGAATACCTGTTGTAGTTAACGAACGAACCGCAGCAAAATTTTGTGCCAATCCAGTTACGGCAACAATTTTCATTAATTCTTCTGCTGATGGTTTGCCTAACATTTCTAAAGAAAATTTCACTAAAGGATGTAATGAAGTTAAGCCGCCAATGGTTCCCAAAGCTAGTGGAACATCTAACCAAAAAGTAAAAATTCCGTTCTCAATTTTTGCATGAGAAAGACTTGAATATTGTCCGTTTCTATTTGCATAGGCATGAACACCTGCTTCAACTGCTCTAAAATCGTTTCCTGTTGCCAAAACAACAGCATCGATACCATTCATGATTCCTTTGTTGTGTGTAACGGCTCTGTAAGGTTCGATTTCTGCAATTTTCGCTCATGTTTTCAACCGGACAAGAAACTTCGGCACGAACGACGCAATTTGGTACATAATTACTCAAAATACTCATGATTACCTGAAGGTTTTTTTCTTCTTCAGTAAAATTATCATAATGATGCGCCTCGTTTTCTAATGTTTTGGCGAATTGCTCTAAACACGTGTTGATGAAGTTTGCACCCATACTATCTTTTGTGTTGAAAGTAGCATGAAGTTGGTAATAATTATCTAATTCTGAAGTTTTATCGCGTAATTCGATATTGAGAATTCCACCACCGCGTTTTTGCATGTTTTTAGTAAAACTTTCGGTATCACTAAAGAATTTAGGTTTTATTATGTTGAAAAACTGTTGTAATTTTTCTTTACTTCCATTGAATAAGAAATGAACTTGACCAATTTTTTCAGTTCCAATTATGGTTGCCTTAAATCCGCCACGTTCGCCCCAAAATTTTGCAGCTTTTGAAGCTGCTGCAACAACTGAACTTTCTTCAATTGCCATTGGAATCGTATAGTCTTTTCCATTGATTAGAAAATTTGGTGCTACGCCATAAGGTAAATAAAAATTGGTAATCGTATTTTCTATGAACTCATCATGAAGCTTTTGTATGTTTTCATTTGAATTCCAGTATTGTAAAACAATTTCTTTGGCTTCCGTCAGGTTTTGGAAATACGTATTTACAATCCAATCTATTTTTTCTTCTTTTGAAAGTTTAGAAAAACCTTTAATATTTTGTGTCATGTGTATGCAAAATTGAATTGCAAAGATATTAAAGAGTTTTTATCCATTTTAAAATTGTGTTATCAAAAACGGTTTTGTCAATAGGTTTTAAGATGAAGTCATTCATACCAAAATCGAGACATTTTTCTTTTTCTCCTGCTATTGCTCCTGCGGTTAAAGCTATAATTATTGCTTTCGGGTTCATTTTTCGAATTTCTTTTGTAGCTTCATACCCATTCATTACAGGCATTTGAATATCCATTAATACAATATCGGGTTTGTATATTTTGTAATTTTGAACGGCTTCTAAGCCGTTTTCCGCTTCAAAGATACTGACTTTTGAAAATCTTTTGGTTAACAAGGTTTTTGTTAGTAGCATGTTTATTTTGTTGTCTTCTACAATAAGAACTTTGCAGTTTTCTTTGGTTATCTTTTCATTTGTTTTTGAGGTCTTAATTTCTTTACCATCGGGGTTGTTAAGTTTGTTTAAATAATTTTGCAACACTTCAATTTTAAGTGGTTTTACAATGGTATTGGCATTTTTGTAGTTGTCAATTTCTTTAAATACGCTAGTGGAATTTTGCATAATTAAGAATTGAACTTTTGGATGAGTTTGAATAATTTCTGTTACGGAGTTACTTCCTAAATATTCAAAATCTAAAAGTACTAATTTAAAATTTTCAAAATTAATATTGTTAATTTCGGGATTCGATTCGCTCTCAATACCAAAATTTTTAAATG
>JACXVH010000346.1 GCA_014763515.1 Flavobacteriaceae bacterium | reverse complement strand
TTTTTTGAAATCCGTAAAACAACGAACCAATCAAAACAACATATAAAGTTAATATGACAAAAGCTATAATCATTCGGCAGTTTTGGGTTTAAATCGCATCACAAAATAACTTCCTAAAATAACTGGCAAAACCAAATTAAAGAACCACATTAACGAAGTTATAGTTAAAATTTTCCAATCTTCAACGCCTAATTTCGAAAACAAAAATAAAGCGACACTCCCTTTTATCGCAACATCCATTAAGTGAATACTTGGTAAAATAGATGCTAAAAGATACATTGTGAAAATGGTTGAAAAAGCTACAATAATTTCAATTTCAACATCAAAAAACAATAGTAACACTAAAAACTGGGTTGAAAAAATCACATAACGAAGCATCGAAAAACTAAATGTTTTCAAAAGAATAATTCTATCTAGCTTTCTTATTTTATCTATTATCTTTTGGATAGAAAAACCATAAACTTCAATTTTTCGGAAGAAAAAAGCGATAATAAAAATAATTGGGATACCTATAAATAGAGCAATATTAAATGTTGAATGTTGAATGTTGAATGTTGAAGAAAATATACCAATAACTCCAAACAAGATTGTTGCCAACATTTGACTACTATTGTGCACAAAATTTAACAATACAATTCGTTTCGCATTTTCTTTTTTAAAATAAAGCATTTTAGCTCCATATTCGCCTATTCTGTTTGGTGTAAAAATTGAAGCGGTGAGCGAACTAAAAGTTTGTTGGGCAGCTTCAAAAAAACTAATATTTTTAAAACTATTGACTAAATTTTGCCATTTTAAAACCTCAAAAAACCAATTAGCTGTTGTAAACAATAGTAAAATTAAAACTTCTTTGATTGATAAATACTGAATAATACTTTCTATAGAAATCGCCTTATCGCCTTGTAAATGGTGATAGATATAGAAAAATGCGAATCCTACAATCAAAACTTTGACGAGAACTAATAAGAATTGTTTAGCTTTGTGAGGAATTGCAATCATTAACGCAAAATAACAAATTTCCTGCAAGGTTTACACAACCTTGTAGGTATAAAATAAAAATAACTGAAACCCACAAGGTTTCAAAAACCTTGCAGGTTTAAATGGCAAACGAACGCATCATATTAGGAATTGACCCAGGAACCACTATCATGGGATTCGGATTAATCAAAGTAGTCAACAAGAAAATGAAAATTAGGTCGCGCACAAGGTGTCGCTATGGCAGCGGGTTTATCGCGCCAAATTCCCATTACAGAATACGAACCTAAGAAAATAAAAATGGCGATTACAGGTAACGGAAACGCCAGTAAAGAGCAAGTTGCTAAAATGCTCCAACAATTATTAGGTCTAAAAACGTTGCCAAAAAATCTCGATTCAACCGATGGTTTAGCAGCAGCAGTTTGTCATTTCTTCAACTCTGGAAGAGTAGAAATTGGAAAAAGTTATTCGGGTTGGGATGCATTTGTGAAACAGAATGAAAATCGTGTAAAAAAATAGTGTTCAGTCTCAGTTTTCAGTCTCAGAACTGTTAACTGCGACTGCTACTGAAAACTAAAAAAATGAGCGGCATCTACATCCATATTCCATTTTGCAAACAGGCTTGTCACTATTGCGATTTTCATTTTTCTACTTCGTTGAAGAAAAAAGAAGAAATGGTTTTGGCATTGGCGAAGGAAATTCAAATGAGAAAAGATGAGTTGGGAAATGAAGTTGTAGCAACCATTTATTTTGGTGGTGGAACACCAAGTTTACTTTCTGTTGAAGAAATTCAGTATTTGATTGATGAAGTTTACAAAAACTTTGATGTCATTGAAAATCCAGAAATCACATTAGAAGCCAATCCAGATGATTTAACTAATGAACGAATTGTTGAATTATCAAATACCAAAATCAACAGACTTTCTATTGGAATTCAATCCTTTTTTGAGGACGACTTAAAACTCATGAATCGTGCACATAATTCCGAAGAAGCTAAAAGATGTTTGGAAACTGCGACTCAGTATTTTAACAACATAACCATCGATTTAATTTACGGCATTCCGAATATGAATAACGAACGTTGGTTACAAAATATAGAAACTGCTTTATCGTTTGGCATTCCGCATATTTCGAGTTATGCTTTAACGGTAGAACCTAAAACTGCTTTGGATAAATTCATTAAAAAAGGTTTGGTAAAACAACCCGATGATGAAGTAGCGCAAGAACATTTTCATATTCTCGTAAACCGTTTACAAGAAGAAGGTTTTGTGCATTATGAATTGTCTAATTTTGGAAAAACCAATTATTTCTCCAAAAACAATTCGGCGTATTGGTTAGGTAAAAAATATATTGGAATTGGTCCTTCGGCGCATAGTTATGATGGAATTAATAGAAGTTGGAACGTTGCCAATAACACACTTTACATCAAATCAATTCAAGAGAATCAATTTCCTTCAGAAAAAGAAACATTAACAACAGTTGATCGATATAACGAATATATTATGACTGGTTTGCGAACCATTTGGGGTGTTTCTTTGGAACGAGTAGAGAAAGAATTTGGACCAAAATATTTAGAATACCTCAACTTACAAAGTCAGAAATTTATTGAAGACGAATTACTTTTTATTGAAAATGGAATTTTAAAACCAACGCAAAAAGGGAAATTTCTATCTGACGGAATTGCA
>JACXVH010000345.1 GCA_014763515.1 Flavobacteriaceae bacterium | reverse complement strand
TAAGAATAAAATTTCTTTTAAATGTTCGTAAGGCGCATCTGGAAAAAGCAATAAAATACTTTCTTCTTGGTCAACGCCACTTAAATAAAAAATGTCGCGGTGCTGCGCAAAAGGCAAAGTACTATCAGCACTTACCGGATAAATATCGTTAGAATTAAATACGGCAACGCTATTTGGTTTCATTTGAGCCGTGAACTTTTTTCTATTTTTAACGAATAAATCACGGTTTATTTGATGATATTTCATTGTTTTGAATTTTTTGTGTTCCAAATTTAAAAAGAATGTATCGAAAAGCTGTTAAAGGAAATTAAAAATTTGAATTAAAATCAAGATTTGATTAATTTGGTAAAAATTTCAATTGATGAAAAAACTGTTTTCTTTCGTTATCCTTTTTGTAACATTTTTAATAAATAGTCAAATTATTGATGTTTCCGATGTAAAGTTTCAAAATATTGGTCCAACAATTATGAGTGGGCGAGTAGTAGATTTAGCGGTTAATCCCGATAATCCTGCTGAATTTTATGTAGCCTATGCTTCGGGCGGACTTTGGTATACCAATAATAATGGAACAAGTTTTCAACCTGTAATGGATAGTGCGCCAACCTTAAATTGTGGTTCAGTAATAGTAAATTGGAAAACAAATGAAATTTGGGTAGGAACTGGAGAAGTAAATGCTTCTCGTTCTTCTTACGCTGGAATAGGGTTGTTAAAATCTTCTGATAAAGGTAAAACTTGGAAAAATTTAGGTTTGCAAGATTCACATCATATTTCAAGAGTTTGGGTAAACCCAACTGATTCCAATGAAATTGTTGTTGCTGCTTTAGGTCATTTATACACAACAAATGAAGAAAGAGGAATTTTTAAAACAATAGACGGTGGAAAAACTTGGAAAAAAACACTTTTTATAAGCGATAAAACTGGAATTATTGACTTACAAGTCGTTTCTGAAAACCCTAAAATTATGTTTGCAGCTTCTTGGGAAAAGGATAGAAAAGCATGGAATTTCAAGGGAAATGGAAAAGAATCGGCTATTTATAAAAGTGAAGATGGCGGTGAGACTTGGCAATTAATCTCAACTGAAAACTCCGGATTTCCTCATGATGAAGGGGTTGGTAGAATAGGTCTGGCAGTTGTTAATGAAAAAATGATTTATGCAGTTTTAGATAATCAAAATAAACGGCCAAATACAAACAAAGAAAAACCAATAGATGCTAATGCAGCACTTTTTGATACTGAAGTGATAGGGTGTGAATTATATAAATCTATTGATGGCGGAAAAACTTGGAACAAAACTCATCAAGACTTCATAGATGATATGTATTATTCTTACGGCTATTATTTTGCAAATATTACAGTAAATCCAAATAATGAGAACGGAAAGTCTTTCAAGATGATTAATAAAGAGAATGTTCATGCGGATCATCATGTAACTTGGATAAATCCTAATAATCCTAAACACATAATTAATGGTAATGATGGAGGAGTAAATATTACATACGACAATGGGAAACATTGGATAAAATGCAATAATGAAGCAGTTGGACAATTATATGCTGTTCAAGTTGATAATCAAGAATCTTATAATGTTTATGGCGGTTTACAAGATAATGGAGTTTGGGTTGGACCAAATAATTTTGAACAAAATGTCGCTTGGCATCAAGAAGGGAAATATCCTTATCAAGAATTAATGGGTGGCGATGGAATGCAAATTCAAATCGATAAAAGAGATTCAAATATTGTGTATACGGGTTTTCAATTTGGTAATTATTTTAGAATAAATCGTGAAACAAATGAATCAAAAAGTATAACGCCAAAATTACCAAAAAATTCAAAGGAAGAAGCTTTTAGATTCAATTGGCAAACCCCTATTTTGCTGTCAAGTCATAATCAAGATATTTTGTATTTAGGTTCTAATTTTCTACATCGTTCTATGGATAAAGGCGAAACTTGGGAAAAAATTTCTGAAGATGTAACCAATGGAAAAGTTGATGGAAATGTAGCTTTTGGTACCATTACAACTATTTCGGAAAGTCCATTGAAATTTGGGTTAATTTATGTGGGAACTGATGATGGGAATATTCAAGTTACCAAAGACGGTGGGGCAACATGGGAGAAAATTAATGCAAATTTGCCTAAAAGTTTATGGATGTCTAGGGTTGTAGCTTCTTCTCATAAAAAGGAACGTGTTTATGTTGCGCTTAATGGTTATAGAAATGACGATTTTAAAAGTTATGTATACGTTTCGGAAAATTATGGTATCTCTTGGAAGCTAATAACTAAAGGGTTAAGTGGGGCAGTGAATGTTATTTATGAAGATGATTTTAATGCAAATTTATTATATGTAGGAACTGACAATTCTTTGTTTGTAACTTTGAATAGAGGTGATGATTGGTTCGATTTTTC
>JACXVH010000033.1 GCA_014763515.1 Flavobacteriaceae bacterium | reverse complement strand
TAACATTGTTTTTTGAACCGCTTTTGTCATATTGAAAACCGATTTCAAATTGATGTCGATTACAGCATCAAAATCTTCTTCAGACATTCTCATTAATAAGTTATCTTTTGTAATTCCTGCATTGTTAATTAAAACATCAACAGTTCCAAAATCGACTAAAACATCATTAACTAATTTTTCAGCTTCGTTGAAATCAGCTGCATTTGATTTATAACCTTTTGCTTTTACTCCTAAAGCAGTTAATTCTTTTTCTAATTCTTCAGCTGAAGAAGCAGAAGAACTATACGTAAATGCAACATTTGCACCGTTTTTTGCAAATATTTCAGCTATGCCTTTACCTATACCTCTACTAGCACCAGTAATAATAGCAACTTTACCTTCTAATAATTTCATTTTATGATTCGTTTGTTATTGTTAAGCAAATATATGAATTTACTTTATGAAAAATTAAGCCCATAATTAAACCTTTTCTAAAAAAGAAAGTCCTAATGAATAACTAACAACAAAATTATGAGAAAATTTAGCCTATTAATTTTTGTATTTGTATTATTTTCTTGTCAGAATAACGATACTATAGGAAACGATGAATATCAAGCTATTGAAGCTACATTTGGAAATTCATTGCCTATTATAAATCCATTAAATTATGCAAATCAAAGTGTTCCAAATTACATTACAAAAGATAATGGAATTAATAATCCTATTAATGATAAAGTAGCAACACTGGGAAGAGTTCTTTTTTATGATAAAAATTTATCTTCAAATAATACAATTTCATGTGCAAGTTGTCATAAACAGGAGTTTGCGTTTAGCGATACATCACAAGCAAGTTTAGGTGTTAATGGTTCGACTGGTAGACATTCTATGCGATTAGTTAATAACCGATTTTCTTCCGAGATGAAATATTTTTGGGACGAAAGAGCTAGTACATTAGAAACGCAAACTACTATGCCGATAAAAGATCATGGAGAAATGGGATTTAGTGGTGAAAATGGAGATCCAACATTTGATGATTTACTTATTAAGTTAGAAGCAATTGACTACTACAATGAGTTATTTGAATATGCTTATGGTAGTAATGAAATATCAGAATCAAAAATTCAAACTGCATTGGCACAATTTATTAGAAGCATTCAGTCTTTTGATTCCAAATATGATACTGGAAGAGTTTCGGCACCAAATGACGCTGCGCCATTTACAAATTTTACTGCTGAAGAAAATCAAGGAAAACAATTATTTTTAGCACCTCCACAATTCAATGCAAATGGTTCTAGAACAGGTGGTGGATTAGGTTGTGCGGGTTGTCATAGAGCTCCTGAATTTGATATTGATCCAAATTCTCTAAATAATGGCGTTGTAGGTGTAATCGGAAGTACAGGAATTGTTGACTTAACAAACACTAAATCGCCTAGTTTGAGAGATTTAGAAAATCCACAAGGAATTGCAAATGGTCCTTTCATGCATAATGGAAATTTTAACACCCTTCAACAAGCAATTGGACACTATAATACCATTGTAATTGCACCAGGAAATAATAATATAGACCCACGCTTGACACCCAGCGGAAATCCACAACAACTAAATTTAACTGCAACAGAAATTAATGCAGTTATTGCCTTCCTCAGAACATTGAAAGGCAACGATGTTTATACCAATGAAAAATGGAGCAATCCATTTCCAAATTAAAATAAAAAAGCCCTATTAAAATAGGGCTTTTTTATATCAGTTATTAAAGTTTTATCCTAAAACTTCTTTTACTTTCTTTCCAATTTCTGCAGGAGAATCTACTACGTGAATTCCGTGCTCTCTCATGATGCGTTTTTTAGCTTCTGCTGTATCATCAGCACCACCAACAATAGCTCCAGCGTGACCCATTGTTCTTCCTTTTGGAGCAGTTTCACCAGCGATGAAACCAACTACTGGTTTGCGGTTACCATCAGCTTTAATCCATTTAGCTGCATCAGCCTCTAATTGTCCTCCAATTTCACCAATCATAATGATACATTCTGTTTCAGGATCGTTCATCAATAATTCAACAGCTTCTTTAGTAGTTGTTCCAATGATTGGATCTCCACCAATTCCGATTGCAGTAGTAATACCAAAACCTTGACGCACTACTTGATCAGCAGCCTCATAAGTTAAAGTACCTGATTTAGAAACGATACCAACTTTCCCTTTTTTGAAAACGAAACCTGGCATAATACCAACTTTTGCTTCTTCTGGAGTAATCGTAAGCTTTAATCATATCTGCTACTGGAATTCCTTCTGTAATACAAATAATTACTTTAATTCCTGCTTCAGCAGCTTCCATGATTGCATCTGCAGCAAATGCTGGTGGAACGAATATAATTGAAGTATCAGCTCCAGCCTTTTCTACAGCTTCTTGTACTGTATTAAAAACAGGTCTGTCTAAATGCATTGAACCACCTTTACCTGGTGTAACACCACCTACTACATTTGAACCGTATTCAATCATTTGAGAAGCGTGAAAAGTACCTTCACTACCTGTAAAACCTTGAACGATTATTTTGGAATTTTTATTTACTAAAACGCTCATTTTATTTTATTTTAGAATTTATTGTGTTATTTTTAAGTGTTGCAAAAATAAACTTTTTGAACCATATTTTATCAATAAAAAATACTTTTTTTAACCTGGCGAACTAATTTGATATCCAGCAGTAATTTTATCGTCGTTGTATTGCCAAATAACAATAACTTTTGCTATGCTAAATATTTCTTTAGGGTTTTCAATTGTAGCAACCTCATGCGTGTAACGAACTACTATCTTATTTTCTGAAATAATACTATCTATGACTTTAACCTTAGAAAAATGATAATTTTGCTTAAGTTCGTTAGCAAGTCTTAAAACATCTTCTTTAGACATTATTACTTTTCCTTTTGAATTGTCCCATTCAAGAACAAAATCATCAGAAAAAAGTTCATTTAGTAAATTTGAATTACGAATACCATCTTCCTGGTAAAGCTTTTGAATTATTTCTAAAGGACTCATTTAGATTTTAAATTTTCGATAATTTCTGGTATTTTTTTAATATTAGCTAGTTGCTTTAATTTTTCTCTAGATTCTTCTGCTGGTGTACCAAAATAAACTTTACTTCCTTCTAAAGATTTTGAAACTCCAGATTGAGCTAATATAACTGCTTTTGAACCAATAGTAATTCCACTAGTAGTTCCAACTTGTCCCCATAAAGTAACTTCATCTTCAATTACTACACAACCTGCAATACCAGTTTGTGCAGCTATTAAACATTTCTTACCAATGATTGTATCGTGGCCAACATGTACTTGATTATCAATTTTGGTTCCTTCACCAATAGTTGTATCTCCAGTTACCCCTTTATCAATCGTGCAAAGTGCACCAATTCCTACATTATTTTCAATGATTACTCTTCCACCAGATAGGAGTTGATCGAAACCTTCTGGTCTTTTTTTATAATAAAAAGCATCTGCTCCTAAAATTGTTCCAGAATGAATAATAACATTATTCCCAATTACAGTATTATCGTAAATAGATACGTTTGCATGAATTAAACAACCTTCACCTATTACTACGTTGTTTCCAACAAAACAATTCGGCTGAATTACGGTATTCTTACCAATTTTTGCAGTACTTGAAATTGCTAATGAAGAAGGAGTAAATGGTCTAAAATGATTAGTTAACTTATTAAAATCTCGAAATGGATCATCTGAAATCAATAAGGCTTTTCCTTTTGGGCATTCCACTTCTTTGTTTATTAAAACTATCGTTGCAGCTGATTGTAGCGCTTTATCATAATATTTAGGATGATCGACAAATACAATATCTCCAGGTTCTACAACATGAATTTCATTCATGCCAAGTACAGGAAAATTTGAATCTCCAATAAAATTACAATCTATGATTGTAGCAATTTCACTTAATGAATGTTCTCTATAAAATTTCATTTACGAATTGTGATTAGAAAAAATAAAAGTGACTAGAAAAGTATTGTCTATCAATTTTTATTTTGTCGCCTTCATTGATAAACAAAGGCACATTTACAGTTGCTCCTGTTTCAACTGTTGCTGGTTTTGTAGCATTTGTTGCGGTATTACCTTTTACTCCAGGTTCAGTATAAGTTACTTCTAAAATTACAGATGCAGCCATATCTACTGACAAAGGTAATTCTGTTTCTGTATTGATTTGAACCATTACATTTTCTCCTTCTTTTAATAAATCAGGAGCATCTAACACGTCTCTATTTAAAGTAATTTGTTCAAAAGTTTCAGTATTCATAAAGTGGAAATCATTTCCCTCTGCATATAAGTACTGAAAGGTGTGCGTTTCTACTCGTACAACATCAATTTTATGTCCTGCTGAAAAAGTATTGTCAAGTACTTTTCCGTTTGTTAACGATTTTAATTTGGTTCTTACAAAAGCTGGTCCTTTTCCGGGTTTAACATGTAAAAATTCAATGATCTTATAAATATCATGATTGTGCTTTATACATAAACCATTTTTAATATCTGAAGTTGTTGCCATTATTATAAATTATTTTTTGATTAATAAATTCCTGAATATCCTTTCATAATTCCTCTAGACGAGTTTTTGATGAACTGAACAATTTCATCTCTTTCTGGAGTTGCTTCCATTTCTGCTTCAATAATACTCAATGCTTGAGTAGTATTATAATTTTTTTGGTAAAGAATTCTGTATATGTCTTGAATTTCTCTAATTTTTTCTGTAGAGAAACCTCTTCTTCTTAATCCAACCGAATTAATTCCTACGTAAGAAAGAGGTTCTTTAGCGGCTTTTGTAAAAGGAGGAACATCTTTTCTAACTAAAGAACCGCCTGATATCATTGCATGATCGCCAATTTGAATAAATTGATGAACTGCTGCTAAACCACCAATAATTGCGTGATTGCCAACTTCTACATGTCCTGCAAGTGCAACACCATTTACAATAATAACATTATCTCCCAAATGACAATCATGAGCAATATGTGCGGTTGCCATAATTAAACAATTCTTTCCAATAACTGTTTTTCCCGAAGCAACAGTACCTCTATTAATTGTTACACACTCACGAATTGTTGTGTTATCTCCTATAATTGCAAGAGAATCTTCACCTCCAAATTTTAAGTCTTGAGGAACCGCAGCAATAACTGCACCTGGAAAAATGTTACAATTTTTTCCAATTCTTGCTCCTTCCATGATGGTTACATTAGAGCCAATCCAAGTACCTTCACCAATTTCAACATTATTGTGAATTGTTGTAAAAGGATCAATTACCACATTACGAGCAATTTTTGCTCCTGGATGTACATATGCTAGTGGTTGATTCATATTTTTTAGTTATTAGTAATTAGTAAGTAGTAGTACGCCTTTTAATTATTTTAAAAATATTTGACTTTTACTAAATACTAATTATTCTATTTTATTATTTAATTTCAATTAAAAGTAACCATTTACTTATTTACTTTTAACTAATTACTATTTTACTTTAACAATTTGTGCCATTAATTCCGCTTCAGAAACTAATTTTCCGTTGGCGTATGCATATGCTTGCATGTGACAAATTCCTCTTCTTATTGGAGAAATTAAATCACATTTGAAAAATAATGTATCGCCTGGTAACACTTTATTTTTAAACTTAACATTGTCTATTTTCATAAAATAGGTTAAGTAATTTTCAGGATCTGGAACTGTACTTAAAATTAAAATTCCACCTGTTTGAGCCATTGCTTCAATTTGTAAAACTCCAGGCATTACAGGTGCTCCAGGAAAATGTCCAACAAAGAAATCTTCATTCATTGTAACATTTTTCAAACCAACAACATGAGTATCTGAAAGTTCTAATATTTTATCTACTAACAAGAATGGTGGTCTGTGAGGTAATAAATTCATGATGCCATGAATATCCAAAACAGGTTCTTTGTTAATATCATATGAAGGAACATTATTACGTTCCTCTAACTTTATAATCTTAGACATTTTCTTTGCAAACTGAGTGTTCACAAAATGACCTGGTTTATTTGCAATAATTTTTCCTTGAATTCTTGTTCCAATTAAAGACAAATCGCCTATTACATCTAACAATTTATGACGTGCCGCTTCATTTGGATAAAGTAACGTTAAGTTATCTAAAATTCCGTTTGGTTTAACAGAAATAGAGTCTTTATTAAATGCTTTTTTAAGATTTTCCATAGTTTCAGGAGAAATCTCTTTATCTACATATACAATTGCATTATTTAAATCGCCGCCTTTAATTAAACCATGATTTAATAAAGCTTCTAATTCATGTAAAAAGCTAAATGTTCTACAACTAGAAATTTCCGATTTAAATTCTGAGACGCTTTTCATTGTTGCATTTTGAGTCCCCAAAACTTTTGTTCCAAAATCAACCATAGCAGTAATACAATATTGGTCACTTGGAATTACAGTAATTTCACTACCAGTTGATTCATCTGTATAAGTAATAACTTCTTTTACTACGTAAACTTTTCTATCTGCTTCTTGTTCAACAATTCCAACTTTTTCAATAGCTTCCACAAAATATTTAGAAGATCCATCCATAATTGGTAATTCAGAAGCATTTAATTCAATAATTACATTATCTAAATCGCACCCAACTAATGCCGCTAAAACATGCTCAGGTGTTTGAATCATTACGCCTCTTTTTTCAAGATTTGTTCCGCGTTGTGTGTTTACCACATAGTTAGCATCGGCTTCAATAATAGGTTGCCCTTCTAAATCTACTCTTATAAAAGTAAATCCATTATTTATTGGAGCTGGTTTAAAAGTCATTGTTACTTCTTGACCTGTGTGTAGACCAACACCTTTTAATGAAATTTCACTTGCGATTGTAGTTTGTTTCACAGTTTTTGATTTTTTATTTTTTTAAGTTTGTTTAGTTCGTCAACAATTTTTGGTAAATTTTTAAAATGTACAAACGATTTTGCAAAATCTCCATAATTGAAAGCTGGGCTTCCTTGTACAACTTCTCCATCTTTTAAACTCTTACCAATACCAGATTGTGCTTGAATTCTAACTCCGTCTCCAATTGTAATATGTCCTACAATTCCAACTTGTCCGCCAATCATACAGTTTTTGCCAATTTTCGTAGAACCTGCAACTCCTGTTTGAGAAGCTATAACTGTATTCTCACCAATTTCAACATTATGAGCAATTTGAATTTGGTTATCTAGCTTTACACCTTTTCTAATAATTGTAGAACCAAGTGTTGCTCTATCTACTGTAGTACAAGCTCCTATTTCTACATTATCTTCTATAATTACATTTCCAATTTGAGGTACTTTTGTGTAAGTTCCGTCTTCTTGTGGTGCAAACCCAAATCCATCTGAACCAACAATAGTTCCAGAATGTATAGTACAATTTTTACCTATTACAGTTTCAGAGTAAACTCTTGCTCCTGCAAAAAGAATAGTATTATCCCCAATTATTACATTGTCTCCAATAAAGCTATTTGGGTAAATTTTTACATTATTTCCTATTGCTACATTTTTACCAATGTAACAAAAACTACCTAAATATAAACCTTCTCCGTAAGTAACACCTTCAGAAATAACTGAGGGTTGCTCAATTCCTGATTTCATTAACTTAACCTGATTGTAATACTCTAATAATTTAGAAAATGCTGATTTTGCATCATCTACTTTAATTAAAGTTGTAGTTATTGCTTGTTCAGGTTCAAAAGTTTTATTAACAATAGTAATTGTTGCTTGCGTTGTGTATATATAATTGGCATATTTAGGGTTAGCTAAAAAAGTTAGAGAACCTTCTGTTCCTTCTTCAATTTTTGCTAATTTATTAACTTCGGCTTCTGGATTACCTACTACATCTCCTTCTAATATGTCTGCAATTTGAGCTGCTGAAAATTTCATTCAATAAAATTAAATTCTTATTTGTTGTTAATTCAACCTGACAAAAGTATAAAATTATATTAATATGTTAAGATTCCAAAATTTGTTTTGGAAAACATACAAAATATTTTGTTACGGGCTTTGATAATGCTTTTAAATGCAATTGATCTGAAGCTTCTACAACATCTTCAATAGTTTTGTCTTTTTTTAATATTCTAATTGGCTCACCTTCTTTATTATAAGCCTGATTTTTCAAATTACCTTTAAAAACAAAATATTCACTTTCCTTTTCAGTAAGATTATTTAAAACCATTAATTTATTTCTATAATTAATGAGAAGTTCTTTGTTTGGTTTTTCATCAAACATATTAATTTTTAATAAATCGCGATTAATTATCATCGTACACAACTTACTTAAAACTTTGTCTTGATGAAATTGCCAAGATTTTATAGCACTTAACACATCATAATCGTCTAAATAACTAAACTTTTGAAGTATTTGTGCATCAAACTCAGACAATGTAACTTTATTTTCTAAAAAATATTTGAATGGCACACTTGCTTCAACTGAAACTCCTTTTTGAACCAATTCTTTTGCTCTTTTTAAAACTTTAGTCAAAATAAGTTCCGCTACAACAGATGTTTTATGAAGATAAGCTTGCCAATACATTAATCTTCTAGCTACTAAAAACTTTTCAACCGAATAAATTCCTTTCTCTTCAATAACAAGCACATCATCTTCAACATTCATCATTTGTATTAAACGCTCACTATTAATATTTCCTTCAGCTACTCCACTATAAAAACTATCTCGTTTTAGATAATCCATTCGATCCATATCTAATTGACTAGAAATCAATTGTAACATGAATTTTCTATGATATTCACCTTTAAAAACTTTAATAGCTAAAGATAATTTACCGTCGAACTCCTTATTCAATTGTTCCATAAACAACAAAGAAAGTTCCTCGTGATGTATTTCTTCTACAATACTGTGTTCCATTGCATGGCTAAAAGGACCGTGACCAATATCGTGCAATAAAATAGCTATGTAAAGTGCATTTTCTTCTTCATTAGAAATTTCAACTCCTTTAAAACGTAAAGTTTGCACTGCTTTTTGCATAATATGCATACAACCTAAAGCATGATGAAATCTTGTATGATGTGCTCCTGGATAAACCAAATATGACATTCCCATTTGAGAAATTCTTCTTAACCTTTGAAAATAAGGATGTTGTATTAAATCGTAAATAAGAGTATTTGGAATAGTAATAAATCCGTAAATAGGATCATTAAATATTTTGAGTTTATTAGTTTGGCTCACAAGTTCTATATTAGAAATACAAAAATAATTAATTATTACTATATTAACAAAAAAGGAAACTTTTTTTAATTAAAACGTTTCCTAAAAAATCAATTAAAATTATATAAAACTTTATACTAATTTTAAAACAAACATCGTTGTATAAATAGTAAATTGCGCTATTAAAAACTTAGAAGATACTATGACTCCAATAAAAATACTTTGGGTAGATGATGAGATTGATTTATTAAAACCTCACATTCTATTTTTAGAAAAGAAAAATTACGACGTAACCACTTGTAATAACGGACAAGATGCTATTGAACTTTTCGAAGAAAATAATTTTGATATTGTTTTTCTTGACGAAAATATGCCTGGTTTAAGTGGTCTTGAAACATTAGCTGAATTAAAAGAAAAGAAATCTTCGGTTCCGGTGATTATGATTACCAAAAGTGAAGAAGAATATATTATGGAAGAAGCTATTGGTTCTAAAATTGCCGATTATTTGATAAAACCGGTTAATCCAAATCAAATTTTACTAAGTTTAAAGAAGAATCTCGACCATTCTCGTTTAGTTTCTGAAAAAACAACTTTGGATTACCAGAAAGAATTTCGAAAAATTGCAATGGAACTTGCAATGGTAAATTCTTATGAAGATTGGGTAGAATTATATAAAAAATTGATTTACTGGGAAATTGAACTTGAGAATATTGAAGATCAAGGAATGGTGGAAATTTTGGAAAGCCAAAAAACTGAAGCAAATGTTCAATTTGGAAAATTTATTGAAAAAAATTATGAAGATTGGATTCAAGAAGAAGATGATGCGCCAGTTTTATCTCATCAATTATTCGGAAAACTTGTGGCTCCCGAAATTCGTAAAAAAGACAAACCAATTCTTTTTGTTGTAATAGATAATTTACGTTACGATCAGTGGAAAGCTTTTGAAAGTATTGTTGGAAACCATTATAAGTTAGAAAAAGAAGTGAGCTACTACTCTATCTTACCAACAGCAACTCAGTATGCTAGAAATGCCATTTTCTCTGGATTGCTTCCTTCAGAAATGGAAAAAAAATATCCTCAATATTGGAAAAATGACACCGATGATGGCGGAAAAAACTTGTTTGAAGGAGAATTTTTATCCGAACAATTAAAACGATTAGGTTTAAACATTAAACAAGAATATTATAAAATTACAAACAACAAAGATGGTAGAAAACTTGTTGAAAACTTTAAATCTTTAAAAAACAACGATTTAACTACAGTGGTTTACAATTTTGTAGACATGCTTTCTCATGCTAAAACAGAAATGGATGTTGTAAAAGAATTAGCTTCAAATGATAAAGCTTATCGTTCATTAACATTAAGTTGGTTTAAAAATTCTCCATTATTAGAGTTAATACAATTAGCCCAACAAAATGGTTTTAAACTAATCTTAACCACAGATCACGGAACCATCAATTGTAAAAATCCAAGTAAAGTAATAGGCGACAAAAACACTTCCTTAAATCTTCGTTATAAAACAGGTAGAAGTTTAACTTATGAAGATAAAGATGTTTATGCAGTAAAAGATCCTAAAAAAGTTGGTTTACCAGCTATAAATATGAGTAGTTCTTTTATTTTTGCTAAAAATGATTTGTTTTTAGCTTATGTAAATAATTATAATCATTATGTAAGTTATTACCGAAACACTTATCAACACGGTGGAATTTCATTAGAAGAAATGATTATTCCTTGTTTGATTTTTGAACCAAAATAGTTTTAAGAATGATTAAAATTTATTCATTAGAAGAAATAGATAGTCTTGCACAAGAAATTTTAAATATTTCTGAATTAAAAAAGGTTATAACCTTTAATGCCGAAATGGGTGCTGGAAAAACAACTTTAATCAAAGCACTTGTAAAACATTTAGGAGTAAAAGATAATTCTAGTAGTCCAACATTTTCATTGGTAAATGAATATGAAACGGAAAATGGTGAAATAATTTATCATTTCGATTTATACCGTTTAAACTCTGAAATTGAAGCTTATGACATGGGAATTGACGAATATTTTTATTCTGGGAATTGGTGTTTTATAGAATGGCCAGAGAAGACACCAAATCTTATTCCTATTGATCATGCTAGCATTACTATCAAAGTTTTAGAAAACGGAAAACGAGAATTGACCATTAACAATTGATAATGAACAATGGATAATGAATAATTGTTAGTTGATAATTTTACATTCGTAATTCGTAATTTATAATTCTGTGATTTTCTATTTACTATTCTAAAAAAAATAGCTAAATTGGCACAACTTAACTAAAACCTAACCATGGCTATATATAGTCCTTTTTCCACTTCGCAATTAATGCCTCAAGAAGAAAAGCTTGAAGTGGCTCGACATAAAAGTGAATTATTTATTGGAGTTCCTCAAGAAATTGCATACCAAGAGCGAAGAATCTGTTTAACACCCGATGCTGTGGCTTCATTAACATCTCATGGTCATCGAGTATTAATTGAAGCGGGTGCAGGCGAAAGTGCAAGTTTTTCGGATAAAGAATACAGCGATGCTGGTGCCGAAATTACAAACGACACAAAAAAAGTCTTTAGTTGTCCAATAATTTTAAAAGTAGAACCACCCACTCTTTCTGAAATTGAAATGATGAATCCCAAAGCAATTATTATTTCAGCTATTCAATTAAAAACTCAGAAAAAGGAATATTTTGAATCTTTATCTAAAAAGAAAATAACAGCTTTAGCATTCGAATTTTTAAAAGACGAAGATGGCTCTTATCCAGCGGTAAAATCATTATCTGAAATTGCGGGAATTGCTTCAATACACATAGCTGCTGAACTCATGATAAACCAAAATATTGGAAAAGGATTGTTATTTGGAAATATAACTGGAGTTCGACCTACAGAAGTGGTTATTTTAGGAGCTGGAACCGTAGCAGAATATGCAGCTAGAACTGCTCTAGGTTTAGGTGCTAGTGTAAAAGTTTTTGACAACTCAATTACTCGATTAAGAAGGCTTCAAAATTTATTACAACATCGAATTTTTACTTCTACTATTCAAGATAAAATATTACTAAAATCTTTAATGCGTTGTGATGTTGCTATTGGTGCAACTAGAGGAAAAAACAGAGCGCCAGTTTTAGTAACAGAAACTATGGTTGAACAAATGAAAAAAGGAGCCGTTATAGTAGATGTTAGTATCGATACAGGTGGTTGTTTCGAAACTTCTGAAATTACAACACATGAACGACCTACTTTTATAAAAAATAATGTGATACATTATTGTGTTCCTAATATTCCTTCACGATATTCTAAAACCGCATCAATGTCTATTAGCAATATCATTACACCACTTTTACTTCATGTTGCAGATGATGGCGGACTCGAAAGTGCTATTAGATGTAACAGAGGTTTAAAAAATGGAATTTATAGTTATCATGGTCTATTAACAAATAAAGCTATTGCCGATTGGTTTAATTTAGAATATCGAGATATTAATTTAATAGTATTTTAGAGCATTCCCTCATTACATTCGGTCGCGTTATTCGTTCTATCTTTTTTGTTTATTTGAGTAAAGTCGAAAACAAAAAAGGATATCACTTCTACCGCTAATGCGAAATTAAGTTTTACCTTTGCAAAAAAATAAAAAATGAAATTCAAATTTAGATTTGCATATTATTTATTCGGATTGTTATTAGGTGTTTTCTTTGTCATTTGGTTTTTAGGGGCAAAAGCAGAGTCGAAAGGTGTTGCATTCTGTTATTTACCAAATTGTAGAGTTTTACAAGATTTAAGAAAAAAACCAATGGATGTTACTCCAAAAGCTCAAAATATTTTAGACGAATCTTGGGTCAATTTAAACGATATTAAAAACACTTTACAATATGGCGATGTAGATTTTTCAAAAAGTAACAAAGCTTTTAAAAAAGGAAAAGTGTACGTTATTGAAGGTAAAACAATTCATAATGAAGAAATTACCATTACTATGGTAAACTACACTGATAAAGTTGTTTTGGAAAACATAGAAAAAAAATAAAATTTCTTTCCAAAACACTTGCAAATACAAATAATCAGTGTATATTTGCACTCGCAATACGGAACTACTGACAACAGTAAAGTAAAGCATTTTATTGGGGCAATTAGCTCAGCTGGTTCAGAGCACCTCGTTTACACCGAGGGGGTCAGGGGTTCGAATCCCTTATTGCCCACAAGATTTAAAAGCAACACATTTGTGTTGCTTTTTTTATTAAAAACTAAAACCATCTGCAAAGCAGATGGTTTTAGTTTTTAATAAAAAAGCCGATTACATTTAATCGGCTTTTTGTGATCCAGTCAGGATTCGAACCTGAGACCTACTGCTTAGAAGGCAGTTGCTCTATCCAGCTGAGCTACTGGA
Source organism: Flavobacteriaceae bacterium (assembly GCA_014763515.1). GTDB lineage: Bacteria > Bacteroidota > Bacteroidia > Flavobacteriales > Flavobacteriaceae > Flavobacterium. The sequence goes on along the minus strand of JACXVH010000033.1, from coordinate 1,731 downwards.
CCATTTAACAGAACAATTTCTGTAAAAAGTTATAGTCGGGGTGGCAGGATTCGAACCTGCGACCTCCTGGTCCCAAACCAGGCGCGATGACCGGGCTACGCTACACCCCGAAAAAAATAAAGCGGAGAGACAGGGACTCGAACCCTGGCGACAGTTACCCGTCGACAGATTAGCAATCTGCTCCGTTACCACTCCGGCACCTCTCCTTTAATCTATATAAGAACTTATCTTTTTTGCGGTTGCAAATGTATAGTAAACAAAGCTATTTTACAACACTTTTTTTGTTTTTTTTTATATTTTTTTTAAACTTATTTGAAAGCCTCTATATTTCAAACAGATAGAGGTAATTTTTTTTTTTAATAAAATACAATATATAATCAATTAAAATAGTAAATTCGCAAAACCAATTTAATTTTCAATAAAATGAATAAAAAAGTCGTAATAGTTTCTGCTGTTCGTACACCAATGGGAAGTTTTATGGGAGCTCTTTCAACAGTTCCTGCAACTAAACTTGGAGCAACAGCAATTAAAGGAGCATTGGCTAAAATAAATTTAGATCCAAAAGAAGTAAATGAAGTATTAATGGGAAATGTTGTACAAGCAGGTAATGGTCAAGCACCAGCTCGACAAGCTGCTATGTATGCAGGTTTACCTGATACTGTACCGTGTACTACAGTGAATAAAGTTTGCGCAAGTGGCATGAAAGCTGTTATGCAAGGTGCTCAAGCAATTATGAGTGGTGATGCAGACGTTATTGTTGCCGGTGGTATGGAAAACATGAGTTTAATTCCTCATTATGTTCATTTAAGAAATGGAGTTAAATTTGGTCCTACTACTATGGTTGATGGACTTCAAAAAGATGGTTTAACAGATGCATACGACAACAATTCAATGGGGGTTTGTGCCGATTTATGTGCTTCAGAATATAATATATCTCGTGAAGAACAAGATCGTTTTGCAATTCAATCATATGAGCGTTCTGCTGCTGCTTGGGAAGCAGGAAAGTTTAACACTGAAATTGTACCTGTAAAAGTTCCTCAAAGACGTGGAGAACCAATTATTGTTTCGAAAGATGAAGAGTTTACTAATGTAAAATTAGATAAGATACCTTCATTACCTGCAGTTTTTACTAAAGAAGGTACCGTAACAGCCGCAAATGCTTCAACAATTAATGATGGTGCTGCAGCTTTAGTTTTAATGAGCGAAGAAAAAGCAAACGAGCTAGGATTAAAACCTTTAGCTTATATTAAATCTTATGCTGATGCTGCTCAAGAACCAAAATGGTTTACTACAGCTCCAGCAAAGGCTTTACCTAAAGCGTTAGATAAAGCTGGTTTATCTATTTCTGATATTGAATATTTTGAATTTAACGAAGCTTTTTCAGTTGTAGGATTAGCTAATGCTAAAATTTTAGGTTTATCTGAAAATAATATAAATGTTAATGGTGGTGCTGTTTCGTTAGGACACCCTCTTGGTTGTTCTGGAGCAAGAATCATTGTTACTTTAATCAATGTTTTAGAACAAAATAATGCAAAATTAGGTGCAGCAGCTATTTGTAATGGCGGTGGCGGTGCTTCTGCAATCGTAATCGAAAGAGCATAAAAATAATTAACAATTAAAAATTGACAATTGATAATTAGTTTTGGATTATGTTATATTCATTTCTTAATTATCAATTGTTAATTATCAATTCAATTGAATGTTTGGTATTTGCAATCTTGCTATAGTTCC
>JACXVH010000344.1 GCA_014763515.1 Flavobacteriaceae bacterium | reverse complement strand
TTAAATTGTTTATTTAAGACTTGTTTAAGATTATCACCCTCGAATCTACGGCTATGAGATAGATTACAAAACGACCCGATTTTTAGGGGATTGAAACATCTCATATAGATACATTACCCCCATTGGGAAAGTATTACAAAACGACCCGATTTTTAGGGGATTGAAACTTCAGTGGATATATGGTTTATCCACTGCATTATATTACAAAACGACCCGATTTTTAGGGGATTGAAACTGTTACGAAGATTACCGCTATCAACAGGCACATATTACAAAACGACCCGATTTTTAGGGGATTGAAACTGGATTAGCTTCTAACTTAGCTCTATCAGATGCATTACAAAACGACCCGATTTTTAGGGGATTGAAACATTAATACAGTAGGCTTATTAGTTCTTTTTTTTGATTACAAAACGACCCGATTTTTAGGGGATTGAAACTTTAATCCTCCTATGTCTTAATCTTCAGTATAATAATTACAAAACGACCCGATTTTTAGGGGATTGAAACGGCGTGCCTATATGCCAGAAGATAGGATATTATTATTACAAAACGACCCGATTTTTAGGGGATTGAAACCCAATCATTACAAAACGACCCGATTTTTAGGGGATTGAAACTTTGACAGTTTATCAATTTTCTTTTTGATACTCTTATTACAAAACGACCCGATTTTTAGGGGATTGAAACATTTTTTGTTTTCACATATTCTCCTTTATTGTTTAATTACAAAACGACCCGATTTTTAGGGGATTGAAACGAGTACAAACATTCAAAATAAATTGAATTTATATATTACAAAACGACCCGATTTTTAGGGGATTGAAACTTTTTTTGTTTAACACTTATCATAAGTTTATCCATTACAAAACGACCCGATTTTTAGGGGATTGAAACATTGAAGATAAGCTTTTGGTTGGCTCTATGTCATGATTACAAAACGACCCGATTTTTAGGGGATTGAAACTACCCCCTTTAAGATTTTAGCATTATATAGATAAGTTGATTACAAAACGACCCGATTTTTAGGGGATTGAAACACAAGAAAGAAACGAGCTTATGAAGCAGATCGAGATTACAAAACGACCCGATTTTTAGGGGATTGAAACAAAATAGCTGTTTTACCTGTTTCGATTAAGCCATTACAAAACGACCCGATTTTTAGGGGATTGAAACACTAATATAGTAGGTTTTTTAGTCTTGTTTTTTTATTACAAAACGACCCGATTTTTAGGGGATTGAAACAAATATATTTTTTTGATGTTTTTAATCAAATTATTACAAAACGACCCGATTTTTAGGGGATTGAAACTTTTTGTCTAATCTGCCATCTTCTATCATTTTATATTACAAAACGACCCGATTTTTAGGGGATTGAAACTTTATTCTTACGGGCTGCAGCTCTGGCTTTCCTTTATTACAAAACGACCCGATTTTTAGGGGATTGAAACTTGTAATGGTGTACTATTAGGTAATCCAATGTAAATTACAAAACGACCCGATTTTTAGGGGATTGAAACGCACGGTAGTTTTTTTAGTCTTGGTTTTTGGTTTAATTACAAAACGACCCGATTTTTAGGGGATTGAAACATGCTTGCAGAGCTTCATAGTCCACAACTTCTGTGATTACAAAACGACCCGATTTTTAGGGGATTGAAACCTTACAGCATCAGAATCTATCTCTCCTTTACTTATTACAAAACGACCCGATTTTTAGGGGATTGAAACACATTTACCATAAGTTTATCCTTTTTAGTACTTTATTACAAAACGACCCGATTTTTAGGGGATTGAAACACCTCTCTTACAATTTTTAGTGTGTTGTTCAGTAATTACAAAACGACCCGATTTTTAGGGGATTGACAAAACGACCCGATTTTTAGGGGATTGAAACTACATTGAGTTTACGTTATACTCCACCTCATCATTACAAAACGACCCGATTTTTAGGGGATTGAAACTTAATAAAATCTCTATATGTACCCTCAGGGTACAATTACAAAACGACCCGATTTTTAGGGGATTGAAACAATTGCAACTGCTCTTATTAGTGTCTCTTTCATTTATTACAAAACGACCCGATTTTTAGGGGATTGAAACGAGATTACTTTTTTCATTTTTTATCCTTTATTTTTATTACAAAACGACCCGATTTTTAGGGGATTGAAACTTTTGTAATTTAGCTTTAGCCTTACGGGCTGCATTACAAAACGACCCGATTTTTAGGGGATTGAAACTTTGGCTTCACTATTAGAATGATTAACATTAAAATATTACAAAACGACCCGATTTTTAGGGGATTGAAACCAATTACTTTTTTCATTTTCTTATCCTTTATTTATTACAAAACGACCCGATTTTTAGGGGATTGAAACACATTAACAAAAATATTTTAATCATTGGTGTCCCATTACAAAACGACCCGATTTTTAGGGGATTGAAACAACTTTAACTTCATCAAGTATCTTAGTAGTTAAAAATTACAAAACGACCCGATTTTTAGGGGATTGAAACTTAGTTTTTTTAGCTTTAGCCTTACGGGCTGCATTACAAAACGACCCGATTTTTAGGGGATTGAAACCTTCCATTTCTACCACTTTATACTTAGCTTTTAATTACAAAACGACCCGATTTTTAGGGGATTGAAACAGTGTGTCTGTAGTCAAAGAAATTAATTTCTTTATTACAAAACGACCCGATTTTTAGGGGATTG
>JACXVH010000343.1 GCA_014763515.1 Flavobacteriaceae bacterium | reverse complement strand
GCAAAACATAACTAAAGTTTTCTAAACTATTTTTATGAACGTGCGAAAGATAACGTTCCAATTGGTTTTTTACGAAGTAAAATCACGTTGTAGTTAACGTGTTTGTGTATGATTTCGTTGCGTATTTTAGCACTAAAGTTAGCAAATAAATCACAGATAGAAAGTCCGCGAGGACTTTCGTAAGTAGGCTATAACTAGCAATGAATTATACACGTTGTTGCCCACAGTTATTTTTTGCGAGTTCTGTAATATAAATTCCAAGTTCCCGAATTCGATTCAACAATGTCTGGAAATCCATCATTATTTAAATCTCCTATTTCTATGTTATAAGTATCATCTTTTAAGTCTTCTCGCAAACCAATTTCTATAAACGTGCCATTTTTCTGGCCTAAATAAACATAATTCCGTTCTTCTGAATTTCCTTCAACTATATCTAAATATCCATCTTGATTTAAGTCAGCTACTTTTATTGATGAAGTCTGACGTTCTGTTTTGAAATCGAAAACGCGCTCAAAAGTCAAAGTTTTGTCGCCAAAATAAATGCTATTTTTTGAACCTAAATTTCCCGTTACAATATCTAAAAATCCGTCATTGTCAAAATCTCCAACATCAATAGAGCGGGTTTCATCTTCTTCATTGCCAAATTCTATCACTTTTGAAAAATTCTGTTTTCCGTCATTTAGATAAATTTTGTTTTTGCTCTGTCTTTCTGCTGTAATTAAGTCTAAAAATCCGTCTTTGTTTATATCGACAATTTTTGTTTGAATTGTTTGGTCAGAATCGGTTCCAAAAGTTATAATATTTTCAAAATCTCCTTTTCCATTATTGAGGCAGATTTCGTTTACAGCTTTTCTATTTGAAAGTATCAAGTCAAAATCTCCATCCTTGTCAATATCTATTATTTCAAGATTTCGTGAAGGTGATATTGAACCAAAAGAAATTTCTTTGTCATAGCTGTCATTTGCAGAACCAAAATACAGTTTATTTGGAATATTGTCATTGGCGACCGCAATGTCCATAAATCCGTCATTGTTAAAGTCCGCACTTTTCAATGAATATGAAGCATCCATAAATTTTCCGATTGGCAATGCTATTTTAAATCCTCCTCTTCCATCATTGTAATAAAGGTAGTTTTGTTCAGCCCAATGTCTGCCGTTTGCAACAAGTGCATCTAAATCTCCATCTTGGTCAATGTCGGCTAAAGTTATTGAAGCAGTTCTATTCGATTGTGTTCCGATAGAGAAAAATCCATCTGCATTGAAAAACGTAATATCTTGAGCAATTCCGCTTATCGAAATTGTCAAAAGAGCAAGTAGTAATATGTGTTCTCGAATTTTTTTCATAATTGTGGGCAACGTTTTGTGGCTTGTAAAAGTTGCGTGCAAGTACAAACCGTTATTTTTAATTTTTTCACTGCCGAATCCACGCAAGAAACGGACTTTTAAATTTAACCTTTAACAGCAATTTTTACAAACCGCTGTTGTGTTTTAGGCTTTTTTCAAAG
>JACXVH010000342.1 GCA_014763515.1 Flavobacteriaceae bacterium | reverse complement strand
AATAATGGTGTTGATATTCCTACAACTGGATTCGCTAATTCCCCTTTAGATACTGACGATTTAATAAAAATGGTTGGAGGTTCACCATTAATTGTAAAACTTTTAGAAGGAACACAAGGAAAAGGAGTGGTTTTGGCAGAAACTAAAAAAGCAGCTGAATCGGTAATTAATGCTTTTAAAAGTTTAAATGCCAATATATTAGTTCAAGAATTTATTAAAGAAGCAAACGGTAAAGATTTACGACTTTTTGTTGTTGATGGAAAAGTGGTTGCAGCTATGCAACGCGAAGCTGCTCCTGGTGAATTTAGAGCAAATATTCACATGGGTGGTTCTGCTTCTGTGGTTAAAGTTACTCCCGAGGAAAAGAAAATTGCTATTAAAGCAGCTAAAGCAATGGATTTAAAAGTTGCTGGTGTAGACATAATTCGTTCTTCTAAAGGTCCATTATTATTAGAAGTAAATTCATCTCCAGGTCTTGAAGGAATTGAAGGAGCAACTCAAAAAGATATTGCTGGTGAAATGATAAAAGCAATTGAGAAAAATTTTAAATGGAAGTAATTTTAGTTAACAGTATTCAGTTTTTAGTTAACAGTTTAATTATTAAATCATAAAAGATGAATAATAAATTTAAAACTCCATTGCGATTACTTTTATTAGGAATGGCAATAACGATTGTTGGTGCATTATTTAAAATTATGCATTGGCCTGCAGCAAATATTTTATTAGGAATCGGGCTAATTTGTGAGGCAGTTGGATTATTTATGTTGATTTCCAATGCTATGAATAAATTGAAAGATAAATAATATGATACTAATTGCCAAAGTTTTAATCGTAATTATAGCACTACTCCATTGCTATTTCTTGGTTTTAGAAATGTTTTTATGGACAACACGCGGACCAAAAGTGTTTCGTAATTTTCCTGAAGATTTATTTGAACCGACAAAAACGTTAGCTGCTAACCAAGGTTTGTATAATGGTTTTCTAGCTGCTGGATTATTATGGTCGTTGTTTATTTCAGATGAAATTTGGCAAAAAAATGTAGCGCTTTTCTTTTTAGGTTGTGTTGCTGTTGCAGGAATTTATGGCGCTTTAACCGCTAGCAAAAAGATTTTTTATATTCAAGCGTTGCCAGCGATTGTGGCGGTTGTTTTACTTTTGATTTAAAATAAATTTGTCATTTCGACCAGCGGGAGAAATCTCATTATTTGATTTATATTATGAGATTCCTCATTTCATTCGGAATGACAAAAATAATTACCAACTTTGTTTTTTACCGCCACTACTTCATGAATATGAAAACGGTCTATCATAATGCAATCTTTTATTAAAAGCATTATTTAATATTTCTACAAAATCTCTTCATCTACTTGAAGAGTTTGCAAATAGCTGATAGATTTTTCAATATCATAATGCAATAATCGATCAACTTCTACAACGGGCACTTCTTCTCTATACGATTTTAAGAACATTTCGATAAACTCGCTCGATTTTAACGGACGTCTAAATTCAATAGC
>JACXVH010000341.1 GCA_014763515.1 Flavobacteriaceae bacterium | reverse complement strand
TTTCATAAGACTGTGTAAAATTTAAAATTAAACAAAAAAATAATGGGGTTTTAAAACCCCATTATTTTTTCTACTTACACAGTTTATGTTATAGTACCCAAAATCTATTTTATTGACATTATTTTAGGGATTATAAGCTTTTATAATATGAATTGGTTTAAACTCCTAATTGTCAATATTTACAAAAAAATAGAATTTCTATTTTTAATTTTCTCCTCAAGATTTTTTTGACAACACTCTCCTAGTTTTGAACTAAATCTGTCCACTTTTTGTTGACGATTTACAATAAAATAAGAAAACTTTGATAAAATGATTTGTTGGATACTTCTTTAATCTGAATAAATTGTTGTTGAATTTTAACAAATTTAAATGATTTTTGATTGAACACCGTCTAACAACTCCTTCAAATCAATTTCTAGTCCATCACAAAATTTAAGAAGCATATTTAATGTCATTCTTTGTTTACCATTGTAAATACGCCTAATGGAAGCTTCAGAGCAGTTCGATTTTCTTGCAAATAGAGAATTTATTCCCTTCAAACTTTTCAAGTGCTAACTTAAAAATCTTTTGAACGATTTCTTCTTCTATTTTATCAAGCTTACTTTGCATAAAACAAAGGAAACAAACATGCTTAACATTTTTGTTTTAGAATCTCGACACGTGAGACGAATTTTATTATATTTGAAAAACATAAGCTTCAAATATTTTCATCATGTTAGAATCTATGCACATCAGTTACAAAATAGTAGAACCAATAATAAATCAAATTTTATTTGGTATGTTAGATGCACCAAAATTTGAAGATGGAAAAGCAGATTTATGTATAGGTTTTCTAGATACAAAGAAAAATACTAAAGCTGATTTTGTATTGGTTGAAACATATATAAGTGATCATGCAGAAAGTATCTTAAAGGATTTTGATTTAAACGATCGATATACAGTAATCCAAATTATTTTAAGTAATGATGCATTTATTGGAACTATGATTTATGATGTACAGCATGGAGCTTCTAATTGTGATATCAATTATATTTCAGCAATTAGATTAGGTATAATGGATAAAATTGCAGAGTATTATACTCAAAATGATGTCAATTATTTTGTTAAAAAGTTTTTCGCTTTCTTTTTATCAGACCTATTTTTAACTAACTTTATAAATGATAGCGAAATCACTGAGAATGAATATTTAGATATACTTTCCAAATGTTCAAGGGATAAAACTTTGGTATAATATTAAACTCAAACATATGATTACAGTAGATGAAAAATTAATTGTAACTAAACAGATTAATGAAGTATTGTGTAGATATGCGAAAAGAAATTTAATAAATGAATTTCTTTTCAGTTTTTCATTTCCCAAATGTTCTAAAGAAAGTTCAAAACTTAAAGCAAAAGACATTAATCCATTACTGGTAACAATATATTTTAGGCATTAGTAAATTTTTTGTGGTATTAATTTAAGGTTTCCAAAATAAAATAGTGCATTAATTCTAAATCGATTAAAATTGACAAAGCCTCTTGCTTT
>JACXVH010000340.1 GCA_014763515.1 Flavobacteriaceae bacterium | reverse complement strand
GATTTACGTGATGCCAAAACTGTTTTAGCAAATAGTGGAACTGCAATTATGGGTTCTGCAATTGCTTCAGGTGCGGATAGAGCAAAAGAAGCAATAGTTAGTGCTTTAGATTCACCTTTGTTGAATGATAATAAGATTACTGGTGCTCAAAATGTATTGTTGTTAATTGTTTCGGGTACATCTGAAACAGCTGAAATTACTTTAGATGAAATTGGCGAGATCAATGAGTTTATCCAAAATGAAGCAGGATACAGTGCTAATATCATAATGGGTGTTGGTGAAGATGAAACTCTAGGAGAATCAATCTCTGTAACGGTTATCGCGACTGGCTTCAATGTAGATCAACAAGCAGAAATTATTAACACCGAGCCAAAAAAAATAATCCATCCTTTAGAGGACGAACAAAAAATTGTTCACGATTTATCCTCAAAAGAAATAAGAAATATAGAAGTTAATGAGCCTATTTTTGAGACAAAAGTTCAAGAGGTTGAATTGCCAAAAGTAGATGCATTACAAAATGAAGAAAAGATAATTTTTAGCTTGGATGTTGAAGATGAAGAAATTGTTGAAGCACCAAAATTTGAAATTCATGAGGCTGCTCCAACTATGGATTTAGTTCCAACTTCTGAGTTTTTAAAAAATATAGATGTTACCTTCGAAGTAGTTTCACCAAAAGTAGCTCCGTCTTTCGAAATTATTACGCCACAAATTAGAGAGATTGAAGTTGTAGATCCAGAATTTGTTGTAGCTGAAGAATTTAATTTTTCATTAGATTTATTTGATGCGCCAACAGCAAAAACTGAGCAAAAAACAATTTTTGATTTAAATATTAATGAAGAAGTTAGAGAAATTAAAGTTAATGATCCTATTAATGTAGTTCCTGTAACTGAAGTTAGTAAAGATGGTGTTGTAAAATATTCTCTAGAAGATTTCGAAGAAAAAGAAGAAGCGGTTGAGCAAAAAGTAGTTGCTAAAGTTCAAGAACCAGTTGATGAAGAATTAAATTTTCAGTACAAAAGAGAAGAGAAAACAACTTTTACAAATTCTGAAAACTTAGATAACGTTTCTCCTTTCGAAATGACAATCGAAGAAACATTAAAAGCAAGAGCTGCAGAACGAAAAAGAAAAATGAAAGAGTTTAATTATAAGTTTAATTTAGCTTCTTCAAATATTGATGAGTTCGAAAAAGTTCCAGCTTACAAAAGAATGGGAGTTGATGTAACTTCTACACCTAATGTAAATAATCAATCTAGAACCTCATTGGGAACCGATAGTAATGATGATTTACAATTAAGATCTAATAATTCGTTTCTACATGACAATGTAGATTAGTCTATAAATCCCACCCAACCTACATAAATCCCGATTTTATCGGGATTTTTTTTATTTTTGTACTGTTTTTTGAGAACCTATTTCCAGCTATCCGCTTTAGTTTTAATAAATGCTTCGCATTATATCAAAAGCTACCGCTACTATCTGGGGTATTTTTTTAAAGTAAAAAGTAAAAAGTAAAAAGTAAAAAGTAAAAAGTAAAAAGTAA
>JACXVH010000339.1 GCA_014763515.1 Flavobacteriaceae bacterium | reverse complement strand
AACAGATAATAAAGGTCGTGTTGCCGATTTTAAAAACACTATTATAATTATGACGTCTAACATGGGAAGTCATATTATTCAAGAGAAATTTGAAAACTTGAAGGGAAGTGTTGAAGCCGCTGCTGAAGCTGCGAAAGTGGAAGTTCTAGGATTATTAAAACAAACGGTTCGTCCAGAGTTTATTAATCGTATTGATGAGATTGTAATGTTTACTCCGCTTACGCAAGCGAACATTAAACAAATTGTTGGTTTACAATTAAAAACTGTTACTAAAATGTTGGCTCACCAACACATTACAATGGACGCAACACCTGAAGCAATCGATTATTTGGCTACAAAAGGTTTTGATTCAGAGTTTGGTGCAAGACCCGTAAAAAGAGTTATTCAGAGAGAAGTTTTAAACGAACTCTCTAAGGAAATATTATCTGGAAAAGTAAAAACCGATAGTATTATTTTACTAGATAGTTTCGATGGTAAATTGGTTTTCAGAAATCAGGAATAAAAAATAGTTTTTTCATAAATTAGATTTGATTGGTTTTTAAAAACACTCGGCATTTATTGTCGGGTGTTTTTTTTTAATTTTGTTGGAAATCAAGAATATGATACATAGTATTTCAAATAAAAACATATCAGCAACTATAAATTCAAAAGGCGCAGAACTCGTTCAACTTAAAAAAAACAATCAAAATTATATTTGGGAAATTGATGAACAATTTTGGAACAAAACTTCACCAATATTATTTCCTATTGTTGGTCGACTTAAAAACGATGAGTATTGTATTAACGAGGTAAAGTATAATTTACCACGACATGGTTTTGCTCGTGATTGCGAATTTGAAGTAATCGAAAAAAATGATTCTAAAATTGTTTTTGAATTACTATCAAATGAAACGACTTTGACTAATTATCCCTTTCAATTTCGTTTAAGGTTAAGTTATGAGTTAATTGATAATAATATTGTTCTTACTTATGAAACTAAAAATTTATCAAGCGATAAAATGCCTTATTCTATTGGAGCACATCCTGCATTTAAAATTAAAAACATTGAAGAATATAGTTTGAGTTTTCCTAATGACAACGAGTTAACTTTTCATTCATTAGAAAATGAATTGTATAATAATAAAGTAAATCGAGTAAGTCTGGAAAATAATAAACTAAAACTAAATTATAATCATTTTAAGACCGATGCACTTGTTTTAAAAAGTTTCAATTCAAATAAATTTAGTTTACTAAAAAAAGATAACCTTTATGTAAGTTTTAAATTGACAAATTTTCCTCATTTGGGAATTTGGACTAAAGAAAATGCACCTTTTGTTTGTATTGAACCTTGGAATGGTTATGCTGATAATTTTGATACAAATGGAAACATTTTTAATAAAAGTGGAATTACTATTTTAAATCCAAATGAAACTAAAGAAAATAAAATTGAAATAACGCTTTACTAAAAAGGTACTATAACATAAACTGTGTAAGTAGAAAAAATAATGGGGTTTTAAAACCCCATTATTTTTTTGTTTAATTTTAAATTTTACACAGTCTTAT
>JACXVH010000338.1 GCA_014763515.1 Flavobacteriaceae bacterium | reverse complement strand
GTATTGTTCTGTTTCCATTCCATCCATCATAATGGTGAATGAAGTGGTTAACATATCGAAATACCTACTTATTCTTCCTAATTTTTCAGTAAAATATTCTGTTGAAGGCTTTTCTGTATGACACAGTTGATCAATTTCCCATAGTATCATTTTAAATAATAATTCATTTACTTGATGATACATAATGAAAACCATTTCATCTGGCAAAGTTGTTCTTTGTATTTGTAAATTTAGTAAAGCATCGGTTTGAATATAATCCCAATACGTAATGGGTTTAGACCACAAAAGACCTTCTAAATGTGTTTCTGTATTTTGATTAATTTTCTTGAATTTATCTTCAAGTTTATTTATTTGTTCTTGATATTTTACCGTAGTTTCCATTTATTGTGCAATTACTTTGAATGAATTCTTCAATCCTTTAAAAGCATCTAAATCGGCTTTAAGAGAGCCCACTGCCAAACTTGCTTTTAAACGTATTGGAATTCTATTGTCATCATCTGAAATCCAAACCGTTAAGCTTTCTTCTTCTTTAAAAACTCGACCTGCTTGAACGTATGGACGAAATACCATACATGAAATTTTACCAAATTTAGTACTTATATTTTCTCGACCAATAAATTTTAACTTAAACTTGGTGGTTTCATCATCAAAAAACATATCAACATTAACAGATTGTCCAGCTTGAAGTTTATCGATTCCTGGATAATTTCTTAGATAATAAAATGAAGAAACAATGTCTTGAACATTTTCAGGGACTGAAAATGTTTTTTCGGTTTTCTTTTTATAGTCTTTTACCAAAACTGTATTTTTATCTTGATTAAAAAAACCTTCTTGATTTTTAGTGTATCCGCCTTCATTAATTTTGCGAACAAATTGATAGGGTTTTCCAGTTTCTTTATCAAAATAACTTTGATAATCGTCTTGGACTTCAAAAAACATTTTTGTCATACCTGTCGTCCAGCCTTTACCCAGAACATGATATACCTTTTTACTGTTTTTGGTTGCTTCTTTAATTTCTAAAGTTGCATAACCTGCATTAACAAAACCATAATGAATTCTTAGTCGAAACCATTCGCCAGTTGTAAAAACATCTTGTTGACTTACAAAAGAATTGGTGGTAATAAAGATTAATAAGAGTAATGCAATTTTTTTCATGTTTTTTGTTTTTTAGTTAGAAAATTGCAATTTTCGTTCCAAAAATACTAAACAAAAAAACCCAGCCAAAATTAATGACTGAGTTTTTATGCTATTAACCAACCAAAAACTATAAATTATGAAAAACTTATATACAAAATGAAAAATTTTACCTTTCTGTTTTGCGAGTGCAAAGGTACAGCTATTTTGAATATTTTTTAATCAAAATTCAACTTTAACACTTTTAACACAATAAATGTTTTTTTTAGATTGGTTTTATTAACAATTTTTCAATAAAACGTTTTTTTTATAATGTACCTCTTAAAGCTTGCTCTCTTTCAATTGACTCAAAAAGGGCTTTAAAGTTACCTGCACCGAAGCCTCTTGCTCCCATTCTTTGAATAATTTC
>JACXVH010000032.1 GCA_014763515.1 Flavobacteriaceae bacterium | reverse complement strand
ATTTTATCAATTTTAGATAAATATGGTTTTAATGGAGAAATTCCCATTTTATTACGTGTAATAGTATCTAAAACCGATTTGTAAAGACTTAAGGCTTTGCCTTGATCTGAATTAGGATCAATAGTCTTATCTGCTAAAGCTTCTTTTAAGATTGCCATTACATCGTCGTCAGTATTTTTACGAAGCTCATCAAAACTTCCCCAACGGGTTCTGTCGGCAGGAATTTCGGTCTTATCTAGCCATTTTCCATTTACATAACGAAAGAAATCGTTACTTGGACTTACTGATGTATCCATGTATTCTGTATTAATACCTGGATTTGTTTTTTTTGTTTCTGTTTTTGCCACTTCTTGATTCGATTTACACGAATTTAATAATGACAATAAAAAAAGGAAGCCCAGGCTTCCCTTAATCATATTTTTTTTCATTTCGTTTTGGTTAAAGAAAGTTATACTACAAATATAACTTTTCAAAATGTTTATTTTTATTCTTTAACAATTCTTTTTACAACGTTTTTACCTTCAGCAGATACTTTAACAAAATAAATTCCTTGTGCAGCAGCACTCAAATCGATCGAAGTTTCAAAATTAGAAACGTTTAATTTATCTTTTGAAAGTACTAATTTTCCAGTTACATCGTAAACCTCAACCTTTTCTGGGGTTTTATTTCCTAAAGAAATATTGAAAACACCTTTAGAAGGGTTTGGATAAACCATAACCGTATTTGAATTAAAATCACTTGTAGATAAAGTACCTTCTATTACAAAGTTGTCAATATAAACACCCGCTTGATTTACAGCTTCATCTGAATGGAAGACAATTCTAAAAATTACATTTGCTTGACCAACTAAACTATTTAAAGAATAAAAATAATTTGTTTGAGTTGTATTGGTTCCAGTCCATTGTGCACCTGGACAGTTAAAACAGTCATTACCTGTTGTAAATTCAGTTCTATTACTATTGTACCAATTTGGTCCCATTTGTCCTAAAACTGTCCAAGTTGAACCAAAATCTGTTGAATACTCCACATAAGTTACATCCCAATCTTGCTCTAAGTCATACTTCATGTCAAACTTAATTTGCGGATTTACAGCATAAGTTAAATCATAGCATTGAGATACTAAATAAGCTTTTGTTAAATCGGGATAATTACCTGATAAATTAGTAGCATATACTGAATTCGTTCCACTTGAAATTGTGCCAGTAGTAATTCCTATTTGCCATAAAGCTCCATTAGCACCTTCTATATAACTAATTAATGCGTCGTTTGGAGTTGTAGTAAAAGGATTAACTTGCCCTATGGTACCAGCATCATTAATGTAAAAAGTATTTACCAAGTTATTATTGTCAGGATAAGCATCATTTGCAATTGAAGTTGTAATATCAATTGAATGTGTTCCTCTTGATAATGCTAAAGTTGGTAGTGTAATAACTTGTGAAGCACCAGAAGGAATTGATCCATTCCAAGTAATATTATTAGGATTTCCATCCACAATATAATCTACTTGAACAGCATTAATAACATTTTGTCCGTTGTTTTTAACTTGAATTGATGGAGTAACTGACCCACAAGAAACATTTATTGGACTGCTTATATTTTCTAATTTCACATCATTATTTGGTACTTCAACTGGGATATCTGTTTGCCAAACACCTCTACCATATGTTCCTGCAATTAATTTAGAATCTTCTAAATTAATCTCCAAATCTCTAACATCTACATTTGGCAAATTAGTATCGAAAGGTTCAAAAGCTGACATCGTATCATCTTTGTAGTATACTCCTAAAGAAGTTCCTACGTATAAGGGATTTAAAGAGTTTCTACCTTGATGAACAATAATTCTTTTACCAATATTAGGGATTCCATTAGTAATATCAGTAAAAGTTGTACCTCCATTATTAGATACTAAAACTTGTCCATAGGTGTATTTAGTTGTTAAATAAACAATATTACTATTTGAAGAGTGTACATCAATTGATTCAATTGGCGTAGATGCAGTATAAACTAAATTAAAATTAACTCCTTTATCAGTACTTTTATATAAACCTGTCCCATTGGAAACAAACATATTATTATCATTCATTGGATCAACAGCAATATAATCTATATTACCTGTACCCACTGCTGTAACACTTTGTTGTACCCATGCATTGTTTACCAATTTGTAAAGTTTTGTAAAACCAGCAAATAACTCTCCTTGAGAATTTATCAATAAAGGCGTTACCCAATTTCCTTGTTCACCAGTTGGGCCCGCTACCCCAGAAGATAAAGAAAGACCAGCATTGTTACTAATGTATAAAGCTTGTCCATAATAAATAAATCCATAATATTGGTTAGGATTTAAAGGGTTAATCGCATTATCCATTCCATCTCCTCCATGATATCCTCTCCATGTATTATTGTTATATGCAAAACCACCATTATCTTGAAGTCCACCAGCTACATTTCCTGTAGTTTGTTTAGCCACAGAAATTTTATAAAACTGACCAATTTGAGCTTCACCTGTCAATTCAGAAAAACTAGCAGCATTATTATCTGACATGTAAATTCCTCCATCACTTCCACAATATAGTTTATTTCCATGAAAACCTAAATAATGAATATCGGCATGAGTAAATGTTGCATTGTAAGTACTCCAGTTATTTATTTTTGTAGATGAAGCGCCACCATTGGTAGATTTCCACACATTTAGACACCCTGTATATACTTCTTCTGCATTCGTTGATGATGCAGCGAATGCTAGATCATACCATGCCTGCGTAGATTCAAAGATATCGGTTGTATTTGAAACTTTTGTAAAACTTGTTCCAGAATTAGTAGACTTATAAATACCTTGAAAACTATTATTTCCTTTTGCAATTAAAGCATATACATAATTACTATTTGCTGGAGTAACATCAAGAATCATTCTACCTGCTAGAGATTGCGTGTTTGGCATACCTAATAATGTTGATGTTGTAAAACTATCTCCAGAATTAGTTGATTTATAAAACCTATAAAAACCACTTGTCCCTGAGCCAGTATATCCAGAAGCATAAATTGTAGTTGGGTCATTTGGTTTCAGTCTAATTGAACCTTGTGAAAAGTCTCCAGATTGCACCATAGTCCAAGAAACTCCTGCATTTATTGTTTTATAAATACCAACACTTGTTGCACACCATAAAATTTGATTATTTGTGGGGTGAATCAAAATATCACCTGCAAAACTATTGGTATTAGTGAATGTTAATCCTGTTGTATTCCAAGTTACACCACCATCAGTTGATTTTAATACCCCAACCGAATATGTGTCAGATGCATCTTTATCTCCTGTTGCAATATAAATTGTATTGGAATCAGAATAATCTACGGCAATACCCGAAACACCGAGCTGAGGTAAATAATCAGACATTGGTGTCCATGTTGCTCCTGCATCTGTAGATTTCCAAATACCACCTCCAGGAGTACCAAAATAAATTGTATTTGGGTTACTAGGATCTACATGTACTATATTTACTCTACCTCTAGCCATTGTAGAGTTTGGCTGTGCATTTTGAGTTGGACCAATGGGTTCCCAATTACTTGGTGGAACTGCCATTGTACTTTTATGGTTAGCTTTTGCAATATTTTTTTCTCTCCAAGCATTCCATAATTCTTGAGGAGTAATTAAATAACCTTGTTCATTAACATTATTTCTCCAATGATATTCCCATCTTTTAAATGGTTTGAATCCAGATCCTTTTTTTCTCCAATCGTGAGTTGACCAATATTGTTCAAATTCATCAACCAATTGGTTAATTGTTTGTTCTTCTTGTCTTCCCTGAGAATTTGAATTTCTCCAAGGTGCATTCGAATTAAACTGCGCATTACCAATAAAAGCAATTAATAAACTCGCAATCAGAAAATTAGATTTCATTTTGGTTAGATTTTTTGTTGATTTGCGAATATACTATTTTTTTAAAAAATTCCTATTTTAAATTAATAAATTCTAAATAAAACTTTAATTTTGCATTAAAAAAAATGAAATCTTTCAATAGAAAATATTATTTCTTACTAACAATTGTACTAATTTTAGTTTTTTTTGGTATATATTACTTATCAACACCGAAGAAAAGTTTACCAATTTTTACTCCACGCGATGTTAACCCAGAACTTGTAGACACAACAGTTCAACACATTGGTTACAATCATATTATTCAAGATTTTGAATTTACAAATCAAAACGGTAAAAAAATTACTCAAAAAGATTATGAAAATAAAATTTATGTTGCTGATTTTTTCTTCACCACTTGCCCAACAATTTGCCCCAAAATGACAGACAATATGGTTTGGCTACAAGATCAAATAAAAAACAATCCAAAAGTTATGTTATTGTCACATTCTGTGACTCCAGATATTGACACACCAGAAGTCTTAAAAAAATATGCACTAGAAAAAGGTGTTATTGATAGTAAATGGAATTTAGTTACAGGTAACAAAAAAGATATATACTACATTGCAAGAAAGTCATATCTAGTTATAAAAACTGGAAAACCAGAAGAATTGTATGATATGGTACACACTGAAAATTTTGTTTTAGTAGATCAAAAAAGAAGAATTAGAGGTTTTTATGATGGAACAAATCTGGAAGAAGTTAAAAAATTACTCGATGATATTAATTACTTATCAAAAGAATAAAATTGATATTTATCATTTTCGTTATTAAAAATATAGCTACCTTTGTATTTTAATTCAATCTAAATAAGGATGTCGATTCTGTTGTCAGATTTAAAAATTGGTGATAAAGCTATTATAGTCGATGTAAACATTGAAGAAATTCCATTAAAATTATTAGAAATGGGATGTTTACCTGGCAATACAGTTGAACTTATTCAAATTGCTCCATTTGGAGATCCTTATTATTTCAACATTAACGATTCTCACGTTGCCATTCGAAAAGAAACTGCAATTGAAATTAATGTTGTTATCGAAAATCAGTTGGTGTAATACATGTCAAATTCAATTATAAAAGTTGCTTTAATTGGAAATCCTAATGTAGGAAAAACCTCCGTTTTTAATCAGCTTACAGGTTTAAATCAACAAGTAGGAAATTATCCTGGTATTACTGTAGAAAAAAAACAAGGAATTGCAAAAATTTCTAATGACGTTAAAGCAAAAATCATCGATTTACCAGGAACTTACAGCTTAAACGCAAGTTCTATTGATGAAAATGTTGTAATTGAATTATTGCTAAACAAAAAAGATGAAGATTTTCCTGATGTAGCAGTTGTTGTTACTGAAGTAGAAAATTTAAAACGTAATTTACTTCTTTTTACACAAATTAAAGACTTAGAAATTCCTACTATTTTAGTCATAAACATGGCAGATAGAATGTCTTTAAAAGGAATTGAATTGGATATTGATGTTTTAGAAAGAGAATTAAAAACAAAAATTGCTTTAGTTAGTTCGAGAAAAAAAACTGGAATTGACAAATTAAAACAGCTTATTCTTAAGTATACAGAGATTCCAACAGATGCTTGTTTAAATGCTTCAAGCATCGATCCTGAATATTTTGATAAATTAAGACGTGCCTTTCCTAATCAATTACTTTATAAACTTTGGTTAGTCATTACCCAAGATGTTAACTTTTTAAATTTGGAACGAAATGAAATTAAAAGTTCCTTTACAAAATCGCATTCCGATTTAAAAAGATTACAGCAAAAAGAAACAATAAAGCGTTACCAATTTATAAACGACACCCTAAAAATTGGTCAGAAAATTGATCCAACAAAAGCTACCGATTTTAGAGCTAGACTTGATAGGGTTCTCACGCATAAAATTTTTGGTTACTTAATTTTCTTTGGAATATTACTATTAATTTTTCAGTTTTTATTTGATTGGAGTAGTATTCCAATGGATTTTATAGACGAAACTTTTGCCAACTTAAGTTCGTTTGCCAAAACAAATTTACCAACAGGAAAATTTACCGATTTAGTTTCAGATGGTATTATTCCGGGAATAGGTGGAATTGTAATTTTTATACCTCAAATTGCATTTCTTTTCTTATTTATTTCGATACTAGAAGAAAGTGGTTACATGAGTCGTGTTGTGTTCTTGATGGATAAAATAATGCGTCGATTTGGATTGTCAGGTAAAAGCGTTGTGCCTTTAATTTCAGGGACTGCATGTGCAATTCCAGCAATAATGGGAACGCGAAACATTGAAAACTGGAAAGAACGTTTAATTACAATATTGGTAACTCCTTTTACAACATGTTCGGCTCGTTTACCAGTTTATGCAATTTTAATTTCGCTAATTATTCCCGAAAAAAGATATTTTGGATTTTTAAGTTTACAAGGTTTAACCTTAATGACATTATATCTACTTGGTTTTGGAATGGCAATACTTTCTGCATACATTTTAAACAAAGTTTTGAAGCTAAACTGCAAATCATATTTTGTAGTAGAAATGCCGTCATACAAAATTCCAATGTTTAAAAATGTTTCTATAAATGTAATTGAAAAAACAAAAGCTTTTGTAGCTGGGGCTGGTAAAATTATCTTGGCACTATCTGTAGTATTATGGTTCTTGGGCTCACATGGACCATCAAGTTTTAACGATGCCGAGAAAATTATAGTAGAAACTAATCCAAATGCAAATGCAGAACAACTTGAAGATAAAATCAATTCTTATAAATTAGAAAACTCCTACATTGGTATTATGGGTAAAACCATTGAGCCTTTAATTAAACCATTAGGTTACGATTGGAAAATAGGTGTAGCAGTTGTAAGTTCTTTTGCAGCAAGAGAAGTATTTGTAGGAACATTGGCAACCATTTATAGTGTTGGAAGCCATAGCGAAGAAGAAGTTACTATAAAAAATAGAATGGCAGCTGAAGTTCATCCTACAACAAGAACAAAAGTTTTCAATTTTGCAACTGGGGTTTCATTACTTTTATTTTATGCTTTTGCTATGCAGTGTATTTCAACTTTAGCCATTGTAAAAAAAGAGACTAACTCTTGGAAATGGCCAATAATTCAACTTGTAGTTATGAGTGGATTTGCTTACGTTGTTGCTTTAACTGCTTTTCAGATTTTAAAATAAAGAAGCATAATTTTTGATGTTTTTTTGTAAAAACTAATGAAAAAATCATTTCTCATATTAGTCATAATCCTGTCTTTTAACAACTTATTTTCTCAACGAGTTGATAAATCTAAAAGTGAATTAAATTTAGGAAAATCCTCTGGAATAAGAAGTAGCTCTAGTTCTAATGATGGATTCATCCGATGATTTTGGAATCGCTGGTTTTATTGCCGAAAGTTTTTTATATGTTACTTTTTATTCTACTATTGGCGATTATAGAAGTGAGGAACATCTTTACAATTCATTATCTAAATATCCTTATTTTGATGGAGAATCGGGAAATTTTCAAACCTATAACGACAGCATCGGAAATGGTAATTTAATGCGATTTGATATAGAAGATCATTTACTTTATAACAATCGCAATTTATTTGGAAACCACTTAAAAGCAAAATTTAGACCATTTCAATTTTCTTACATACAAGCAGATTACCGCGAGTTAATAGAAAAAAATTTATTTACAAACCAATTTTCAAATCTTTCGGTATTTCAATTTAATTTGGCTTATGATAGAATTCGTTTTAAAAAATTTAATTTCGGATGGACACTTGACGCAACATATATAGGAAATAACGTTCAAAAAATTGGTTTTTCATACGGATTAAATGCAGATGTTTTTATTGTAAAAAACATTAGTTTTAACAGTGCTATGCTTTGGAGTAACATAAACGGATTTCCAGTAAATTCATTTGAATTAAGAGGAAAATACCATAAAAAGAAATACTTTTTTTCTATAGGATATGAGTATTTAAAAATTGCATCACCAAATTATAATTTTGTAACTTTAGGAACTGGAATTTATTTTTAAAACATGGATATTCAAGAAATTTTAGCTTACCTTTCTTTAGCCATTGCTGTAGGGTTTTTGGTTAAGAAATTCTTTTGGGAAAAAACTGCAAAAAAGAACTCAAAATCTTGTGGAAACGATTGTAGTTGTCATTAGCCCAAAGCAACATCTAAACTCATCATTACTATAAAACCTGCAATCAAACCTAAAGTAGCAATATCAGTATTTTTATCTTGTTGTGTTTCTGGTATTACTTCTTCTACAACGACAAATATCATAGCTCCAGCTGCAAATGCTAATGCGTAAGGTAAAATTGGAGTAAAAAAAGTTACTGCAACTGCGCCCAAAACTCCAGCCATAGGTTCAACTAAAGCCGATGTTTGTCCGTACATAAAACTTTTTCTTCTGCTCATTCCCATTCTTCTTAAAGGCATTGAAACGGCAATTCCTTCTGGAAAGTTTTGTATACCAATACCAATAGCTAAAGTAACCGCACCAGCTATTGAAGCTTCTGGTATTCCAGCAGCAACACCTCCAAATAATACACCAACCGCTAATCCTTCAGGAATGTTGTGCAATGTAATGGCTAAAACTAATAAAGTTGTTCGTTGCCAAGGTGATTTTATTCCTTCCGATTCTTTAAAATTAATATGTAAATGCGGTAATGTTTTATCTAATGCAAATAAAAACAAAGCTCCCATTAAAAACCCAATTGAAGCGGGCATTACTTTTACAAAGCCTTCGCCTTCGCTCATTTCAATAGCTGGTGCAAGCAAACTCCAATAACTTGCCGCCACCATAACGCCACCTGTAAAACCTAACATTCCATCTAAAAGCGCACGATTCATGGTTTTAAAGAAAAAAACAAATGCTGCTCCTAAAGCAGTTAAAAACCACGTAAACATAGTAGCATAAAACGCCGCTAAAATAGGGTCGATACTTTCTAAATATTCTAAAATTAAATCAAACATAACTATTTAACATATAAGTTTTTAGCAATTTTATTTGAAATGGTAAGTGTTTTTTCTTGAACTTTAATTTTTAAAGTTTCGTCAAAGTTTTCTTTTTCCAAAATTGTAATATTAGTTCCTAAAGAAATTCCCTTTTTATCTAAAAATTGAAGAAATTCTACTGAAGAATCTTTTACTCCAACACATTTTACCATATCGTTCAATTGAATATCGAACAAAATTCTCTTCTGCATTTTTTTAATTTCACCATCCGCATTAGGAATTGGATCGCCATGCGGATCAAAATCAGGGAATTCTAAAAAGGCATCTAGTTTATTTATCAATTTTTCTGATTGAATATGCTCTAATTCTTCCGCAATTTCATGCACTTCATCCCAAGAGAAGTTTAATTTTTTTACCAAAAAAACTTCCCATAAACGATGCTTTCGTACAATCATTTTTGCCGAATACAATCCTTTTCCAGTTAGAGAAACACCCTGGTATTTAACATAACTTACCAATCCTTTTTCGTCAAGTTTTTTAATCATATCCGTAACCGAAGATGCTTTTGTATCAAGCATTCCAGCTATAGCATTTGTGTTTACACCTTTCGGCGAAACTTGCGCAAGATGATAAATTACTTTTAAATAATTTTCTTCTGAAATTGTCATTATATAAAATTATTATACAAAGATAAAACAATATTTTTGTTAGAAACGATTTTGTTTTTAGATTTGCCTAAATTTTAATTTTAATAATGAAAAAAATATTTTGTGTTATACTATTAACATGTGTAAGTCTAACATTTTCACAATCTAAAATTTCTGGAAGCATAGTAAACGAGAGCAACGAACCTATAGCTTTTGCTTCTGTTGTGCTACTTGAAGAGAAAAATGGTGTTTCAAGTGATGTAAATGGGTTGTTTGAGTTTAATAATTTAAAAGAAGGAGAATATAAAATTCGTTTTTCATACATTGGTTACGCAACAAAAACAGAAAAAATTAATTTAAAACAGAATGAAACAAAAACAATTTCAATTGTTTTAAAAGAAAACAACACACTTAATGAAGTAACTGTAACAGGAACTTTAAAACCAGTCTCAAGATTAGAAACTCCAGTCCCTGTAGAAGTTTATACTACTGCTTTTTTAAAGAAAAATCCAACACCAAATGTCTTCGAAGCTTTACAGAATATAAATGGTGTTCGTCCACAATTAAACTGCAACATTTGTAATACTGGCGATATTCATATTAATGGTTTAGAAGGTCCATATACTATGGTTACTATTGATGGAATGCCAATAGTTAGCGGATTATCTACTGTTTATGGTTTGTCGGGAATTCCAAACTCTTTAATCGACAGAATCGAAGTTGTTAAAGGTCCGGCTTCATCGCTTTATGGAAGCGAAGCTGTTGGCGGCTTAATCAACATTATTACTAAAAATGCTATTACTGCTCCTATAGTTTCTGCTGATGTTTTTTCTACGAGTTGGCTTGAAAACAATGTAGATATTGGCGCCAAATACAAACTCGGAAAAAACATAAATTCACTTTTAGGAATAAATTATTTCAACTATAGCAATCCTATAGACAACAATAACGATAATTTTACCGATGTTACCTTACAAGAAAGAATTTCCATCTTTCAAAAATTTGATTTCAACAGGAAAGAAAACAGAAGAATGAGCTTAGCTGGGCGCTACTTTTATGAAGATCGTTGGGGCGGCGAAATACAATGGAACAAATCCTATCGTGGTGGCAATGAAGTTTATGGCGAAAGCATTTATACCATCCGATTTGAGTTACTTGGAAATTATCAATTACCTGTAAAAGAAAATATGAATTTGGCTTTTTCATATACGTATCACAACCAAAATTCGGTTTATGGCGATACTTTTTATTTGGCCAATCAAAAAATTGCTTTTGGGCAATACACTTGGGATAAAAAAATTCAAAACCACGATATTCTTTTAGGTAGTGCTTTCCGTTATCAATATTATAACGACAATACAACAGCAACTGAAGAACCTGAAAAAACTAAAATTTACAGTGTTTTTCTTCAAGATGAAATTAAGCTATCCGAAAACAAGAGTTTACTTTTAGGTTCGCGCTATGATTACAATAACAATCATGGTTCAATTTTTACGCCACGAATCGCTTACAAATGGAAACCGAATCAAAACAGTGTTTTTAGAATAAATGCTGGAACAGGTTTTAGAGTTGTAAACTTATTTACCGAAGAACATGCGGCTCTAACTGGTTCAAGAGATGTTATTATCACTGAAGATTTAAAACCTGAAAAATCGTATAATATTAATGTAAATTATCTAACAAAAGTTCATTTTGAAAATGGTTCAGTTGGAGTTTTTGATATTTCGAGTTGGTATACTTATTTCAATAATCAAATTATTCCCGATTATGATACGAATCCAAATGAAATTATTTATTCCAATTTAGATGGTTATGTGCAAACGTTAGGAATTACCGCAAATGCTGATTTTATTTTTCCATTCGGTTTAAAAAGTTCAGTTGGAATAACGTATTTAGAACCCAAAATAAATCGAGATAACGAAACCTCAACTCCTATTTTAACCGAAAAATTTTCAGGTACTTGGAGCCTTGGTTATGAAATTCCTCAATGGTTTTTGTCTTTCGATTATACTGGTACTATTTATGGGCCAATGCGACTTCCTCTACTTAGTGATTTAGATCCAAGACCAGAATATTCACCTATTTGGAGTATTCAAAACATACAGTTTACATATAAAAGAATAGCTAATTTCGAATTGTATGGTGGCGTGAAAAACCTATTTAATTGGACACCAAATAAAAGCACTCCTTTTTTAATTGCAAGACCTCATGATCCATTTGATGAAAATGTGACTTATGACACTAATGGCAATGTAGTTGCTACGCCGGATAATCCTTATGCTTTAACATTTGACCCAGGTTATGTTTACGGATCTAATCAAGGAATAAGAATGTTTTTAGGGATACGCTATACATTGTATTAGAATGTTAGAACTTGTTTAACATTTGTAAATCAAAAACTTTGTAACTTTGCATAAATTAAAATTTTTAGATTATGTATCCAGAAGAAATGGTAAAACCAATG